>NZ_JBMFWB010000003.1:0-112786 GCF_049965695.1 Athalassotoga sp.
GATAATTGTTGTTTGTATACCGAGTTTTTTTCAAAAAGTGCGAAAGGGAGGGAAAGAAAATGTTCATGAGGAAGAAAAGAGAAGGTTTCACGCTTATAGAACTTTTGATAGTCATGGCCGTTATCGCCGCTTTGATGGGCGCGCTTATTCCTGTGGCGTTGAGTGCAATAAACCATGCAAATGCAACAAGGATAGCAGAGAATTTACAGTCTCTGGTGACTCAGGTCCAGCAATACGCCTATTCGAATCATACGTTACCAACTATTAGTGATTTGTCGACAAGTGTTTCCGGAGGGAATATAAATGATTATGTTATTGGTACTTATAGTGGAGGAAACCTTAGACTACTAATCAAACATTAACATCTTCACAAACTATTTTTGCAGTTGCTTATAAGCCAAGTTTTAATGCGACCGCTGTTCATAATGTTTGGAGCGGAGTTACAACTATCGGTGCATCGGTAGCAGCAACAGGTGTTGTTGTAAAATACTGGTGATCAAATCGGCTAATAGCATATAGCGCATAACAAATGGCACGTAGCAGGTGGCGTGTAGCACGTGGGAAAACCAGTAACGCGTGATCGGCAGATGGCTAATAGCACAAATGACAAGAAAAAGATTAGAGATTAGACATTAGAGAGAAAAGCGAAGATATTCAAAGCGATTTGAAGATAATTGAATATAAGCGGAGGAGATCGGCAAAGATCGCCTCCTATTCTTTTATTTGGCTTAATTATGGCAGATTTGAGGAATTACCTTAAAGGCTTTAGTGCGATCCCGCCTCACGTGCGGGATGACAGGAAGTGTAATTCCGCCCTCTGATCAAATTAGAAATGGTGGATGACACGATCAGACCAAAATATGTGTAGATGGATATTTCTGTTATAATTGAAGTAGTGTCGATAACGATCAATTTGGTACGAAAGAGGTGTTATCTGTGCAAAATACAAAAAATTTAAGAAAAAAGCTCAAAGATTCGATTGACAATCTTTCGGATGATGAAATCAAAAGACTTTGGGAAGAATATGAAGATCTAATAATCGAGCGTGAACTGAACAAAGATCCGAATTTTTTCAAAGACGCTAAAGATGCCTTAAATGGCGTGAATATTGTTTCGAATGAAGAAGTGAAAAGGCAGTTCAATCTGTGATCTACTGGCACAAAAAAGCCATGAAACATTTTGAAATGATTCCTCGTGACTACCAATTAAAAATTGATGTGGCAGTGGAAAAACTTCCAGATGGAGACGTTAAACCTTTACATGGAAAATATGCTGATTTCTTTAGACTCAGAGTCGGAGATTACAGAGTAATCTTTGAAAAGAAGGAAAATGACATCTTCGTTCTTGAAGTTCTTCCGAGGGGAAAAGTATATTGATGTTCTCTTTGAGGCCTTTGCATCAAAAAGATCTTGAAAATGAATCGTATTATATCTGAGATCCTGAAACAAGTTCAGGATGACAAAATGTTTAGGATAACAAAGATTGCGGGATGACGGGGAAATCCCTAATGTTTTGTTTTTGCCACAACCTACCCGCCGTTTTGCTTTTCTGCTCACTGATCACGCGTTACCCGTCACTGTTTTTTTCCACGTGCTACACGCCACCCGCTACGTGCTGCTTTTAACTATTTCCTTCACAACTTTTATGTCTTCTTCGTGTTCTTGATCGCCACCGGGCGTTTCGAGGATCATTGGAATTGTTCTGAAAAATGCTTCCGAAAAGAACGTTTCAAATCCTTTTACGCCTATAAAACCTTTGCCGATTCTTTCGTGTCTGTCTTTATGCACGCCAAGCGGGTACATTGAATCGTTCAGATGGCACATGACAAGATGATCTCTGCCGATCGTTTCGTCGATTTCGTCCATGAGTTTTTTCATTCCGTCTTTTGAGGTTATATCGTATCCGGCGTCAAAGCCATGGCATGTATCGTATGTGAAATATAAATTATATCCGCTTAGATCGGCAATTTTTTTGAGTTGGCGAAAGTTGTGTCCGATGTTTCCTCCTTTCGGAGAAACTATTTCAAGCAGCAACACAACGTCTTTTGGACTGTCTTCCATTATAGTCGCTATCGAATGGCCGATTCTTTGAATCGCGCTTTCTTCCGATTCTCCAAGGCCACTGCCGGGATGGACGTTGAGGTATTTGATCTTGAGCAAACTCGCAAGTTCGAGTTCTTTTTTCATGAGTTCTATCGATTTTTCAAGCACTTCGGGGTTAGGGCTCGCAAGGTTTATGAGATAACTCGCGTGAATCATCACTTTGTCGCCTTTTATGTTTTGTCTTTTCATCCCCGCTATGAAGGCATCGCGTTCGGGGTCATTCGACTTTACGTTTACGTTCCACATTCTCGGACTGTGAGAGAAGATCTGAAACGTGTTTCCGCCTATTTTAATGGTTCTGTCGGGTATCGTCGAAAGCGGACTTGTCATATGAGCGCCTATGTACATTCAAATCACATCTTCCATTTCAAATTCAACTTTCAGAGTTTTGCCGTCGAAATGCGATTCTGTTTTTTTACCATTTAGGGTGACTTCTATGATTTGTCTTGGAGCGTTTAAAAAGTTCATCTGGACCTTTTTATATTTTCCCGCGTATCCATGATTTAAGGCCTTTATTCCTATCGTGTATCCCTGACTCAACGCGCCGACGGCGAACTCGTAAAGGTTGTACTTTCCGGCTTTGTAATCGAGCGTTTCACCGTCATCTTCGTAAAGATATCCAACCGCTTCCTGACCGTAAATGTCTACGTAAAGGTTCATCTTTTCTTTCTCAAAGATGTAATTCGCGGGATCGGTCTTGAAGATCATGGAATTTTCTTTTATAAAGATTGGAATTTCGTCAAGCGGGGCGTCGATCTTGTAAACGTGATCTTCTTCGTAAAGGTTGCCGTTTCTCATGTCGATCCATTTTCCTTTTGGGATGTAGACCGTTCTCCACGTCGCATTCGGCCTTGTTATGGGGGCCACGAGAATCGAGTCTCCGAAAAGAAATTCATCGTTTATCGAGTACAGATTTTCGTTATCCTGATCGAGAAACAAAAGCGGGCGCATAACGGGTACTCCGTCTTTGTGAGAAAAATAAAATGCGGTGTATATGTACGGGAAAAGTGCATACCTTAATTTTATATATTTTCTGATCGTGTCTTCGATCTGTTTTCCGAAAGACCAAGGTTCCTGACGCGATGTGCCGATGGCGCTGTGATTTCTGAAAAACGGGAAAAAAGCGCCCATTTCGGTCCATCTGGCAAGCAATTCTCCGTCCGCGTTTCCTCCGAAACCACCCACGTCCGTGCCCGTGAAAGCAACTCCGCTCATTCCGAGTCCCATGGAAATGGGCATTTCAATTTCGAGATGTTCCCACCAACTTGAGTTGTCTCCGGTCCACACGGCGGCGTACTTTTGAATTCCCGCAAATCCTGCCCTTGTCAAAATGAAAGGCCTTTTATTCGGTTTGTACATCTCAAAAGCCTGTTTTGTCGCCATCGCTTCGAGGTAGGCGTAGATATTTCTCACTTTGAAATGCGGCCAAATCTTGCCCTTGTCATCTTTGTGAACTATTTCGTCTCCAAAATCTTCCTGCGCAAAGAACGCTTTCGCCTCGCCGAGGATTTGAAAATCGATCTCTCCTTTTTGCATCAACTCAAAGACTTTGGATGTTTTCGAATCAGTCCAAACTATCGCCGGCTCATTCATATCGTTCCATACGCCGTCGACACCGTTTTCAAATAAAGATTTATGTGATTTTGCCCACCATTCTCTTACGTCCGATCTCAGAAAATCCGGAAAATTGCATCTGCCCGGCCAGACATAGCCCGTGAAATCTTTTCCGCTTCGATCTTTGACAAAAGCATCTAACGATTTTCCTGATTTGTAAATTTCGTAATTTTCATCTACTTTGACGCCGGGATCGATTATGGTGACGATCTTAAATCCCAACTTTTTCATCTCTTGAGAGAAACTTTTCGGATTTTTGAAATTTTCTCCCCATGTAAAGACCCTGTATCCGTCCATGTAATCTATGTCAAGATATATAACGTCGCACGGAATATCGTCCGATCTTAATTTTTTGGCGATATCTAACGCTTCGGAAGCGGTGGAGTAACTCCATCTCGATTGCTGATAACCAAGTGACCATGCGGGAGGCATTTCCATTTTCCCAACGAGTTGCGTGAATTTACCGACAACATCCTGCACTTTGGGACCGTAAATGAGGTAAAGTTCAATGCCGTCGTCTTTGGCCGATACGTCGAAATCATTTCCCGTTTTGAAAAAAGTGTAAGATGTGGAATTTGCGAATATTCCCATTGCAGGTTTTTTAGGAGAAACGGCGATGAAAAACGGGATGGATATGTACATCGGATCAAGATCCGGCGTATGGAGGGGATTATCCATGTTTTGCATTTTAAAGTGCTTACCACGTTTGTCAAGGTAGCCCATCTTTTCTCCGAAACCAAAAAAATGCGCATTTTCGTATGAAAAGGTCACAGAGAAAATGCCGCCATCGACCTTCGAATCTTTTTCGGATATGATAGTTTTGCCCGCATCGATCACCTGCAATTTTCCGTTTATCTCTTCGCATTTTAAGCCGGAATATGCATCTTCGTATGGCAAAGTTACATCTACGGGGTTCGTCGGATTGCCGTAAACGACCTTAAAAATCGAACCGTTAATTTTCTCAATCGTAGGCATTTAAACCCTCCTTCATTTGTAAAATTCAGAAACAGGTTGAAATTGATTTTTCATTCTCAACAATTCGGATGACCCGTTTTTAGACACGAGAAAATAAGTATCCGAAGCATCATTGCTGGTTACGACGCAGGAGCGATCAAGTGAGATGGTGTAGGTCGTTTTTACCGTCGGGGTGCCCGAAAGGAAAAAAACGTAATCGGAAAGTCCCGGCCTCATATCTGCCTGAAGCAAAAGTTGGCCGCCTTTGGTCACGTTTATCCATACGCCTTTCTTTCCCGTTATGTAAATGCCGAAATAATCCGAATTTGGATTTACAGAGGAAAAGGTCAGGATTTTTTCGAGATCTATGTTGCCGTTTGAAAGAAAGTTATACGAATTTATGTACTCATCGACGACTCCGCCGGGAGATATGCTCTGTTTCAAAGTAGAAATATCCGAATCGATTCCATTCAATCGTCCGCTTATCGATCCCATCGTTTTGTTCAAATTAGAAATTTCCGCCGAATCCGATCTGACAAGCGCAAAATCGAGTATGCTCATAAAAGTTGCGAAAATGGCAGCGACGATAACCAATATGACGACTATCTTGTAGATAAGCGGGGTATTTTCTTCATCGTTCAAAAGATCACATCCGTTTCATGATGTCACTTTTGTCTTAAAATGCTTATCAAGTCCATCTTGTTTTCTTTCTTGTTGATAAGCCTTTTTATGTTTTCATGATGTCTGTAAACGCTCAAAAGGAAAAGAAAAACCAAAGTGATACCCAGATATTCCTGTCTCAGCGCAAAAGCCAATATCGATGCAACGCCGAGACCTATCATCGAGGCTAAAGAAACGTATTTCGTCGCAAGCGCAAAAACGATCCAGATTCCAAGAAAGCCAAGCGCAACCAAAGGATTAACGGCAAAGACAAAGCCTAAAGTTGATGCAACTCCCTTTCCTCCTTTGAATTTCATGTAAATCGGGTAATCATGGCCTATGACCGCAAAGGTACCGGCAAGCAATATCCAGACAAGATCGAATCCCAAAAGTCTTGCGATCAAAACAACGATAAAAGATTTAAAAATGTCAAGGAACATTGAAATAAAACCAATCGCAGGCCCGCCTGCCCTTAAGGCGTTTGTGCCGCCGACATTCCCGCTTCCCACTTTTCTTACATCTACCCCTTTTATGTAGGGTAAGATGTAACTGAAAGGTATGCTTCCGACAAAATAAGAGACAATTACCCAGATTACTTCAAAAATCATGACTCTCTTCTCGCCCTTACGGTTATTTTCAAAGGTGTTTTTGCAAAGTTATCTATCTGTTTTCTTAAAAAGTTTTCGTAAGACCTTTTCATGCTGTCGTCAAAAAGTTCGGGAAAATTGACGAAAACGGAGATGGTCGGCGGAGAGGTTCCGGTCTGCGTCGCGTAGAAAAGTTTCAATTTCGACGAAATCGAATGCTCGGCCGAAAAGCGTGAGGTCGCATTCGCAATTTTTGACGTTTGAACGTTTGAGGTGTATCCGTCGTAAACGTCCACGATTTCTTTCATAAGACTGTCTATGTTCCACTTCTCGGCAGCAGACAACGGCACGAAAGGACTGTAAGATATGAAAAAAAGCGCTTTTTGGGCTTCGTCAAGAATCCCTGCCTTTGCGATATCCCATTTGTTTAAAACCACGATCGGAGCCTTTGAATATTTCAATATCATGGAGGCAATTTTTTTGTCCTGATCGGAAATTTTTTCCGAAGCATCAACTACGAGTAACGAGATATCCGAATTCATTATTGCCCTTATCGTTCTGGCACCGCTGAAAGATTCGACTGTCCCTTTCTCGACGTGCGACCTTCTTCTTAGACCGGCCGTGTCGATGAAAAGTATTTCTCTCCCTTTGTAATTGAAAGACGCATCTATGGTGTCTCTTGTGGTGCCCGGAATGTCCGTTACTATCGAGAGAGATTCGTTGATTAAGGCATTCAGCAAAGAAGATTTTCCGACGTTCGGCCTTCCGACGATCGAAACCCTTACGGTCGTTTCGGTTATATTCTGGCCGGAATCGGGTATCCTTTTCAACACGGCATCTATCAGCGTTTCGAATCCGATGTTGTGCTCGGCCGAGACAAAGATCGGATCGCCCATGGAGATCGAGTATATCTCATCCAAGTTCTTTTTGTAGGCCTCTCCTTCGGCTTTGTTCACGATTAAAAGGCACTCTTTACCGGATTTTCTGATTATATCCGCAACTTCTTCGTCTTCTTCCGTTATGTTGGACCTCCCGTCGATGACAAAGATCACCAAAGATGCCATCGCTATCCAATGTTTTAAAGCATCGTTCATGCTTTTTTCTATATCATCGGCCGGATCGACGAAGTATCCCGGCAGATCGACGATTCTGATGTTTTTTCCTTCCAAATTTATGTCAGAAATAACCGGATCTCTGGTTAGGCCTTCGTAATCGGCCACCAGAGATCTTCTGAAACCAACTAATTTGTTGAATATACTTGACTTTCCAACGTTCTTTTTTCCCGCTATGACGACTGCGGGCAAATTAAGATTGCTTTTCACCTTTTTGATTCACCATTTCTCCTATTGTCGTTCTCATAGGCCCTTGATTAAAAAATTCATCTTCTTTCGGAGATTCTTTTTTGGCATGTGGAGCCTGTTCGGTGGGTTCTCCTTTTATGGTCACAACCATATCTCTTTCATCCAATTGAGGGTTGTAAGATATCTTGTGGACTTTCGCCTTAAAGGTATCTCCGACCTTTATTCCCTCGTAAAATTGAGATTTGGGTAAAAATCCTTCAACGTTGAAATCCACCACGCGCAGAATCGCACCCGAATTTTTGAGATTGACGATTTCACAATCAACCGAAGTACCCATCTTGACGTTCTTGGCAAGTTCTTCCCATGGATCTTTCTGCAATCTTTTAACGCTCAATTTCATCCTTCTCTTTTCAGGATTTATCTCGAGTATTTCCGCTTCAACTTCCTGATTTTTCTTGAAAAGATCGGAAGGATTTTTGACGAAATTCCACGAGAGTTCGGAAATGTGGGCAAAACCCGAAACTTCTTCTTCGATGCCAAGTATCACTCCGGTATCGAGTATCTTTTCAACTTTCGTTTTCACCGTATCGCCGACATGGTACTTTTCTTCGATGCCGTTCCATGGATCTCCTCCCACATCTTTTATGCTGAAAGAAATCCTTCTTCTGTTTTTGTCTATTTCTGTGACTTCGACTTTTACGTTTTCATTTTCATGGAAATAGTCTTTAAGGTTTCTTCTGTAATTTCCCCAAAAGATGTCTTCCGATCTGACAAGACCCTTTATGCCATCTGAAATTTTCACAAAGACACCGTAAGGCGCTATACCCGTGACTGTTGCATCCACAACGGTACCGACGGGATACTTTGCCTCTATGTCATCCCATGGATCGTTAGAAAGTCTTTTGAGACTTATGGACATCTTTCTGTTTACCGTGTCTTTAGATATGACAACGCCTTCAATTTTATCGCCGACACGGAATTTGTCTTTAAAGTTGACATTTTTGTCCCAACTTATTTCACTTCTCGGAAGCAGTGCCGTCATAGGTCCCACATCCACAAACGCCCCGAAAGAGGTTATATCCTTTATAACACCGGTTAATTTGCTACCAAGTTCTATACCGTTCAAAAACTCTTCGACTTGCTTTTTCACGAGTGCATCCATTGAAAGTACTATGTTGTTGCCGTTGTTGCGTTCTTCAAAATTTATAACTTCAAATTCGAATTCTTTTTTCACAAGGTCTTCGTTGGATATGCTGTTTAAATAAGATGCCTGAGATCCTGGCAAAAAGGCCGAAAGAGTACCTTCTATTTCAACGGTGTATCCACCTCTGACTTTTTTGGTAACGTAACCTTTGACAGTCCTTTTCTCTTCCATGCTTTTTCTTACTTCTTCAAGGAGTTTCGGTATCATAAATCTGCGTTCGGAAAGGTAAGTCCTCGCGCCCTCTTCTTCTCCTTTGTAATTTATAACCATAGCCTCTATCGTCTCACCAGGTTTGTAACTTTCAGGATTTCTCACGAGTTCTCTTTTCGTTATCATTCCTTCAGTTTTAGCCGATAGATCGACTATAACGTATTCGGTACCTGAACTTAAGACGGTACATTTTCTTACTTCTCCGACAGTTGGTGTTCCTACATTTTCGCTTTCGAGATACTTCTCGAATTCTTCTTTTCCATTAAACTCTTCGCCGTTTTCCATGATCTTCGCCCCGAAGGGCACACCTCCTTTAATTTTTGAACGTCCTCAACCTTTCAACGATTTCATCGACTATTCCCATTGAAGTTGAGGTTCCACTGCAAATTCCAACACTTTCGGCAGCATCAAACCATTCCGGTTTTAAATCTGCCACGTTTAGAACGAGATAGGTTTTATAATTGATGCTTTTGGCTATATTAAAAAGTTTTCTCGTGTTAGAACTCTTGCTACCTCCTATTACCAAACAAACATCATTTTCACTTGCTAAAACCTTCACCTCTCTTTCTCTTTGATATGTAACGTTGCATATGCTGTTTTTTATCATCACGGATGATAAGTCTTCTATGTTCTCGACTATTGCCTTTGAAATTTCTTTAAAGCCATCCGCGTCCATCGTTGTTTGAGAAAAAAGCGCGATCTTTTTGGTCGAATATCTTAAACTTTCGAGAGAATCAAAAACTTTCAAATCGTTAACGACGCTTTTGAGAAAAACAACTTCGTCATGTTTATCGTGTCCGTAAAGCAAAACTTCAAATCCCTGTTTTTTTGCGTCCAAAATCGATTCTGAAAGTGACAAAACGACGGGACATGTGGCATCGACGACTTTTTTGGCATGTGCTTTAATCTTCTCAAGTTGATCTACGGGCACGCCGTGTGCCCTTATGAGTACCGTTGCTTGAGAGAGGTCCGGCCACTTTGAAGTAACGTCAAAAGTTTTGAGTCCAAGTTGATTGAGTTTTTTCATTTCTTCTTCGTTGTGTATGAGTTCACCCGTTACGTAAACATTCTCGCCTTTTTCAAGCAACTTTTTTGCGATTTCGACAGCCTTGTCAACTCCGAAACAAAAACCTATATCTTTTGCAACTTTAATTCTTAGCAATTTTTATCCTTTCCATGTAAAGATTGTATATTTTTTCTATCACATCGTCAAGAGAAAGACCGTCTGTAAGCACTGTAACCGCATCAGATGCAGGTTTTAAAGGGGCTATTTCCCTTGAAGAATCGATCGAATCTCTTGCTTTTATCTCGTTTATTATATCTTCAAAATCGGCATTCAAACCTTTTGCGATGAGTTCTTTGTATCTTCTCATTGCCCTTTCTTCAACGGAAGCGGTAAGAAAAATTTTCAGAAAAGCATCCGGCAGCACAACGGTTCCTATGTCTCTGCCCTCAACGACGAAATTGTCTGATTTGACGATATCTCTGCTTTTGTCGGTTATGATTTTTCTTATCTCGGGCACTTCGGCAACTTTCGATACGACTTTTCCGACTTCCAAAGTTCTTAAATCATCTTCGTGAACTTCTCCGTCCATGATAATCGCGCTGTCGAGGGCTGAAAAACGTTTCTTGTCAATCATATCAAAAAATTTCTGTGAAAACTCAGGCTGACCTGCTTTAAGCCACAAAAGCGCCACCGCTCTGTATATGTTTCCGGTGTTAAGATGTTTAAAGCCCAATTTTTTTGCAAGCCCAGCCGCGACTGAACTTTTACCAGATCCAGCCGGCCCGTCTATGGTCACGTAAATCATGATGGTTTCTTGCGATCGTTGAAAATTTTGAAACAGCATTTCATGATCGATGATCCTCCAGTTTTATTCCGAGTTCTTTGAGTTGATCTTCGGAAACCTCAGAAGGGGTATCCATCATGAGATCGGTACCGCTCGCAGTTTTCGGAAAGGCTATGACATCACGCAAAGAGGTTACACCGATCATGACAGAAACAAGTCTATCTACGCCTATGGCAAAACCGGCGTGGGGCGGAGCCCCGTATTCAAAGGCCTCAAGAAAAAAGCCAAAACGTTTTTTTGCTTCTTCTTCGGTTATGCCGATGAGTTTAAAAACCCTTTCTTGAAGTTCTCTCGTATGAATTCTAACACTTCCGCTTCCCATTTCCCATCCGTTTATGACGAGGTCGTAAGAGTGGGCTCTTATCTTTGAAAGATCGTCCGGTTTGCTTTCAAGATCTTCGAGATAAGGCATCGTGAAAGGATGATGCTGGGCTTGGAATCTTTTATCTTCTTCGTTCCATTCAAACATCGGAAAATCGTTTATCCAAAGCACTTTAAAAGTATTTTGAGGAATTATTTCAATTTTGTTAGCAATTTCAACTCTTACCCTTCCCAAAAAGGTACTGACCTCATGCTTTTTGCCAGCACAAAGTATCACGGTTTCGTCATCTCCGACTTTCACATCCGATGTCAGCGTTGAAAGCAATTTACCGACACTTCCCGTGAAATTGGTACCATGAAACTTCGCCCAGCCGAGTCTTAAATTCGAAGACTTGGCCGATTCTGAATACGCGTCAAGATCTTTTCTCGAAAGCACGTCGTTTTTTGGAACGACGATCATCTTCGTTTCTTCTCCGTCTCGAGGACTTAAAAAATCAAGTTTGGACGCAAAAGGCTTTGACGTGAGGTTTTCCATCTTCATTTCAAATCTCAGATCGGGCTTGTCAGATCCGTACAATTCCATCGCCGTTTGATACTGCATCGACGGCACATCGCCTATATCCTTTCCAAGCACCGATTTAAAAAGATGTTTGACAAGATTTCCAACCGTCTTCTGTACGTCTTCCTGATCGACGAATGACATTTCGAGGTCTATTTGCGTGAATTCAGGTTGTCTGTCTGCCCTGAGATCCTCGTCTCTGAAACATCTTGCTATCTGGTAATATCTATCAAAACCTGCTATCATGAGCAATTGCTTGAATATCTGGGGAGACTGCGGCAGCGCGTAGAAAGTGCCACGCTTGATCCTTGACGGAACGATGAAATTTCTCGCTCCTTCCGGTGTCGATTTCATGAGATACGGTGTTTCTATTTCAAGGAAGTCAAGGGAATCAAGATACTCTCTTGTCTTTTGAACGAGTTTGTGTCTGAAGATAAGGTTAGATTGTAAAGTTCTTCTTCTCAAATCAAGGTACCTGTATTTTAGCCTTACGTCTTCGCTGCCTTCATCTCTGTTTGTGTATATGGGAGGAGTTTTGGACTCGGCGAGAATCTCGACTTTTTTTGCCAATATCTCTATGTTTCCGCTCGCAAGATCGATGTTTTTGGCATCTTTCGGCCTTTCTCTCACAACCCCTTCGACACCGATGACATATTCACCTGAAAGTTTTTTTGCGATCTCGTAAGCAGGCGTCTCGGGCTCAAATAATACCTGAACAATTCCGTACCTGTCTCTTACCCACACAAAAATTATACCACCGAGATTTCTTACTCTGTCTACCCAGCCATTGATTATAACGGTTTTATCGATCAAAGATTCATTCAACTCGTGAAGTCTGTAATTTCTCTTAAGCATTTTTTCAGGGATTTCTCCTTTCAGCGTTTTTAAAAAGATTATACTAAACTTACTTTGAAATCCGAATGCTTATTTACCATCGCGGCGGGCAGGATGCCCTCGAAATGGCCTCCGCAGCGCAGCGAGGACCAGACATTGAGAGGGCGCCTGCCGGAGCGACAATTCGGAATCAGAATTTTGTTTAGTATACTAAACCTCTTTTAAATTCGATCAAGTATACCATAAAGAACAGGATACGTGTTGATCTTCAAAACTTGTTATGGTAAAATCTTTATGTGCGGCCATAGCTCAGTTGGTAGAGCATCAGCTTCCCAAGTTGAGGGTCGCGGGTTCAAGTCCCGTTGGCCGCTCCATCAAGCCCTCTTAGGAGGGTATTTTTTTAAGAAGGTGATAACAATGCAAACGATCGAAGCGATTAAACACAGAAGAAGCGTGAGGAAATACATCGACAAACCCATTAAAAATGAGATTTTAAAAGACATTGTGGATTGCGGAAGACTTGCCCCAAGCGGGAACAATTCACAGCCATGGGAATTTCTTGTCGTGACGAAACGTGAAGACCTTGATTTTTTGGCAAAGGTCACAACTTACGGGAAATTTCTGAAAGAGGCGGGGGCATGCATCATCACTTTTTGTGAAAAAAATAACAGGCACCATGTCGAAGATGGATCGGCGGCAACGGAAAACATGATTTTGGCCGCAACGGATTACGGCATAGGCACATGCTGGATAGCAGGATACAACAGGACCTATGAAGAGGATATAGTTTCACATTTCAACGTTCCTCAGAATTTAAGAATGATATCCATCATATCTTTAGGATATTACGACAGCCATCCTTACATCCCGAATAAAAGATCCATAGATGAAGTTTTGCACTGGGAAAGATTTTGATGATCGCATTGAAGTTTTTAAAAACACCCACAGGCGATCTTTTTGCCTCTCAATGCCGAAAATTTTTGAATCATCTTTAAATTCAATTTTCGGACTTGAATTATGTAATCTTTTGTATTACAATATTCATGGAGGAGAAAATGATTATCAAGCAATTGATCATAAAAGAAAGTCAAAAACAACATCTTTGGCAGGCTCACAAAGTAAAGGCAAAAGAAGTTTATGAATCAGTTTTAATAGATGTTAAAAGAAAAATATATCGTGCTCCTGAAACGATTGAAAGCAAAAAAGGGTATTTATATTTCATTTTTGGACAGACATTAAGTGGTCGATGTTTGATAACTCTTCTTAGAATTTTTGAGGATGGAAACGCATATGTGATTTCATCAAGAGAGATGAATGCAAAAGAAAAGAGAAAGTACTATGGGAGATGATCAAATGGGCAAAAAATTACCTTCTTTTAAAACAGAAAAATCATTAGTTGAATGGTTCGAGAATAATTCTTTATCGGAGTATGATTTGGATGAAGTGAAAGAAACTTCAGATGAAGAACTCTTACCATTGACGATAAGGTTGGATAAGACAGATATAGAAAAATTAAAGAAAGCCGCGCAAAAAATGGGTATAGGCCATACGACTTTAGCACGCATGATCATTCGAAAGGAACTCGAATCTGCAAATAAATCTTGAAGATCTCAAAAGATTCACCGGAGGCTTGAAAACTGATATTTCTTCAAAGAATGCATCAAGCATCATAAAAAGCCTCTCACATTTGATGACAACGATAATAGGGGATCGCATTGAAGTTCTTAAATGCGATTCTCATATTTTGCGGATCGAAAATGGCCGACAATGGTATATAATTGATATGAAACAAGATTTCGTTGAGAGGTGTTTTAATGTTAAAATTAAGGTTTTACGGCGATCCGGTTCTTAGGAAAATCTCAAAAGCAGTTCAAAATGGGGAATTAAGCGAAACATTTTTGAAAGAGATGAGCGAGATCATGTACACTCAAGATGGCGTCGGTCTTGCCGCACCGCAGGTCGGAATTTCAAAAAGATTTTTCCTCTACGACATAGGGGAGCAACTCAACGTGGTTGTAAATCCGGAGATACTCGAAAAATCAAAAGAAACGGAGATCGGTCAGGAAGGATGCTTAAGCATTCCCGAAGTGTACGAAGATGTCCCAAGGTCGGCAAAGATTAAGGTAAAGTATCAGGATCAGCATGGTAACTTTTATGTCAAAGAAATGACAGGTTACGAGGCACGTGTTTTTCAGCATGAACTTGATCATCTTAATGGAAAACTTTTTATAGATTACCTGAGTTTGATAAAACGGAGAACGCTTAAACCGCAACTCGACGAGATAAAGGAAAAGGGAGAAGAGATTTTGAAGCGAAAACTTCATTCGCCCGAGGGCACAAAAAGTGTATGATCATGTTGCCTTCTTCGGATCTTCTGAGTTTGCCGTTCCCGTTCTCAAATCAATACTTGATTCCACAGACGTAAAGGTAATTGTAACTCAGATACCCCGCATGGCAGGACGTAACAGGCGTTTAACGCCCACTCCTGTATCTGCTTTTGCCCACAAAAACGGGTTAAATGTTATGGAAGTTGAAAATGTCAACGATGAAGGGTTCATAAAAACTTTAAAAGATTTGAATATTCAACTGGCAATAGTTGTCGCCTTCGGACAAATTTTGAAGCCAATTTTGCTTGATTCGGTTCCAAAAGGCTTTTTCAACGTTCATGCATCTTTATTGCCTGCGTACAGGGGCGCAGCCCCCATTCAAAGGGCATTGCTTGACGGCGTTGAAGAGACCGGCATTACGATATTCAAAATAGACAAAGGTCTTGATACAGGTAAGGTCGCTTTGATGGAGAACCTAAAGGTAGACCCTTTGGATACTTTCGATACTTTAAGCGAAAAATTGTCTATGTTGGGATCATCTTTGATCAAAAAATTCATGGAAAGTCCTGAAATACTTCTCAAAGATCAAAATGGAGCACCTTCTTACGCAAAAAAGATATCTTCCGAAGAAACCATCATAAAGTGGAATTATCCCGCCGCAAAAATAGGTAATCTGATAAGGGCATTTGATTCGAGACCGGGATCAAGGACAACTTTAAATGGGGAAATGGTTAAACTTTTCGGCTTTAAAGGAATTTCACAGATGCGTGGAAGGCCAGGAGAAATTTTGAAGATAAATTCCGAAGCAATCGTTGGATGCGAAGATTTTTCGATCGTCATATCGAAGATTCAATTTCCATCTAAGCGGGTGATGAGTTTTGGTGAGGCCCAAAATGGTCACAAAATTATCTCTGGCTCTCTTTTTGGCGCTTAGCGTTTTGGAGGTTTACGGAATGCAAATTCAGATAAAGGGTGATCTTGGTCTTTCTTACGGTTTTGGCGATCAATCTATTTTAGAAAGCCTTGGCATTCAACAGGGCTTTAATTTCAATCAGCAACTTCAATTTACTTTGAGCGGTGAGGTCAACGATGGGCTTTACGTTTCTGCAAATGTCGGAACGGAAACGACGACGGTTACGCTTTATTATGTCCCGTTGAACGTTCAACTCGGAAATGTAACCACCTCTGCTTACGGCGTAAATAATTTTTCCGTCTTTGGAATTAAAGTACCGAATGCGTCTTTCGGCCAGTTATCCGGCAATATTTTGAACACGACGGTAACGGTTTCTCCTTTGGTCCCTTATGCGACAATCGGTGCTATACTTTACGGAAGCGTCGTGATTTATTCAGATGGTCAGGTTTTAAGTCCGACACTTTACACGATCGATTACACAACGGGAACGATTTATTTTTCCGATCTGACATCGACGAAAACTTTCACAGTCGAATATCAGAGCGGCTCTTCAAGCGCTGGCACATATCTTTTGACGACTTCTGCCGGAACGAAAGATGGCAATTACAACCTTAACGGCACATTTTGCACTGTTTTTTCAACTCCGTCAGATCAGTTTTTTGGTTTCGGAGAGATAAATAACGATAAATTTTCAATTCAAGGTGCCGTCAACGTCGATCAAATGCCTTCTTTTAAACTGGGAATGACAGAACATGATTTTTTTTTTGGACAGGACGTGAAAATGGCACTCTCTTACGTTTCTGAAGGGTTCAGATATCCGTTAGGCATAGTTCAGGTTCCGGGGATAGGCGGAAATGTATCAGTCGGTCCGGTCAGTTTCTCTTTCAACAAAGATTACTTTGGAATAACCGAAAGTGGATCTTCGATCAACTCGTCTTTGGAGATAGGTACCCAAAACGGGATAAACGCATCGGTGAGATGGAAAAATTTTGAAACTGCTTTGAGCATTTCAGCATCAAATGTGACCACTTTTGAATCTTTTTCAAATGACGTCTTTAATTTGATGGTAGGCCAAAATTTTTCAAATTCCACAAACTGGTGTGTTTTACAGATCGCAACTCCCGTAAGCGTTGAGGCAAGTGTGAGTTCTTACGGCTTCGGTGTTTCTTTATCAAAATTGATGGGACCTGCTTTGTTAAATGCATCATTTTCAACCTTTCAAAATTACAATCAGGCAAGTTTGGGTGTATCGAACCTTTTGGTATATGAAATTCCATTATCCGGAAACATACAAATTTCTAATTCTTCTACTTCATCGATCATGGGAAACTTGAGTTTTTCCATTCCTGCAGGCACAATAGGTCTGAGTGCGACGACATTTCCGTCTTTTGGCCTTTCGTTTTCCAACAACACATGGAATTTAAACGGACAGATCTGGAACAACGGCTGGAATTTAACCGCCGGTGTTCAGACTGATTTTTCAAACTTCACTTTGAATGGAAATCTTGAGTTTGAAAACGATCAGAATCGATTCGGAGGATCAATTTCTTTGAATTTGAGTGGTCAGATATGATAATCGAAAAAATGATAAGTGGCGGATTCGGCCTCGGTCGAAAGGACGGAAAGATCTACCTTGTGAGAGGCGCATATGAAGGAGAAGATATTGACGTCGAGATCGAAAAGCAATCAAAAGATGTCGTCTTTTGCAGTGTAAAAAGCGTTAACACGCCTTCTCCGAAAAGGCGAATTCCCGTTTGCGAACATTTCGGATCGTGTGGCGGCTGCGATTGGATGGACCTTGAGTACGAGACTCAACTTGAGTACAAAAGGGATATATTCGTGGATCAGATGAAACATATCGCCAATGTCGAGATTTTATCTCCGGAGATCGTTCCAACCTCTGAGTATGCTTACAGGAACAAAGTCGAGTTCGTTGTAAAAGACGGCAAAATAGGCTATTTCGGTAAAAATTCCCACGATTTCGTTGAAATAAATGAGTGTCATATCATTTCACATGCTTTGAACGAGATAAAAAATGAAGCGAAAAAATACGATTTGAGATATTTTGATCATCTTATCCTTCGTGAAAGCGATGACAAAAAAATGGCCGTATTCGTCTCATCGACCGCTCAAAAGATACCCGAGATCGCAGATGAAACGGTATCGCTCGTAAATAACTCTCATGTTGTCATGGCCGGTCATCAAAAAATCATCACGGGAAAAGGATACCTTGAAATAAAGGTGAATGGAATAACTTACAGGATTCCACCAAAATCTTTTTTCCAGATCAATTACGAAGGTGCTGAGATCCTTTCTTCGAAAGTCAAAGAGTATGCCCAAACGGGCAAAAACTTACTTGATCTGTATTGCGGAGTTGGATTTTTCACGCTTCAGGTTGCCAAAAATTTTGATCGTCTGACAGGCATTGAAAGTTCTCCTTCGTCTATAATCGAAGCGAGAGAAAATGCAAAATTAAACGGAATTTCGAACGTAAAGTTCACGCTTTCAAAAACATCGAAATTCAACTTTTCAAATTACGATGTCGTAATCGCAGATCCGCCAAGAAGCGGTATTGACAAAGAAACCATGAACGCGATTCTTGAAATCAAACCCGAAAGGTTTGTTTATGTTTCCTGCGATGTTGCAACTTTCGCAAGGGATTCTTACAAATTGATACAAAAAAGGTATAAAATAAAAGATGTGATGCTTGTGGATCTTTTTCCTCAAACGCATCATTTTGAGATCGTATCTCTATTTGAAAGAAAAGAGGTGGATTGAATGTTAAAAATGGGTGATAATGCGCCGGAATTTTGTCTTCCGGATCAAGACGGAAAAGATCTTTGTCTGAAAGATCTGAAGGGAAAATGGGTAGTGCTGTATTTTTATCCCAAAGATAACACGCCCGGATGTACGGCAGAGGCCTTATCCTTTACGGAGCATAAAGACGAAATAAGCGGACTCAACGCTGAAATTGTCGGGATAAGCGCCGATAGCGTCGAAAGTCATAAAAAATTCATTGAAAAGAGAAATTTAAAGATAAAACTTTTAAGTGATCCCCAAAGAAAGGTCATAGCGCTTTACGATGCAAAAGGAGTTTTGGGAACAACGAGAAGCACATTTTTAATAGATCCAGACGGAAAGATAGCAAAGATCTGGCCAAAAGTCAGCGTTAACGGTCACGCAGATGACGTCAAAAATTCTATTTTGAATTTGAGAGTAAAATGATGTTCGATAAATCTTCATTTGAGGAGATGAAAAAAGAGATCGAAAGTCTCCTCGAAGATCGAAAAGATAAATTTGAATCAATATGCCGGTACCTGTACGATCATGTCCCTTACTACAACTGGGTGGGTTTCTATCTTGTCGATGGATCGAAGAAGTTAAAACTCGGGCCTTACGTTGGCGAACCAACGGTGCACACGACAATATCTTTCGGTCAAGGTATATGCGGTCAGGCCGCACAGACGAAACATAACTTTGTAATTCAGGATGTTTCGAAAGAAACGAATTACCTTTCGTGCAGTCCGGATGTTAAAAGTGAGATCGTAATACCGATGATGAAAAACGGGAAAGTCATAGGAGAACTTGATATAGATAGCCACTATCTTTCTCCTTTTGATGAAAAAGACGAGGCATTTTTGGAATGGATATGCAAAATGGTGACGGGTAACGCGTGATCAGTGAGCAGTAAAACAGCGGGTAGCCGGTGGCAAGAAAGAGACATTAGGGATTGGAGATTAGAGAAAAAAACAGTGACGCGTGGAAAAGGCGGACGGAGGCGGAGAGCATGATGCCGCGAGGTGGCCTCCGCAGCAACGCGAGGACCAGACACCGAAGGGCGAATGCTGGAGCCGACGCACAAAAAGGCACATGGCTAATAGCATATGGCAAATAGCACATGGGGAAAGGACGAAAATTAGAGATCAAAAATGCAAGGAGATGACTTTAATTGATATCAACCATAACAATGAGATGGGATGGAAAGGCACTTGAACTTATAGATCAAAGAAAACTTCCGCAAGTGGAGGAATACCTCAAATGCACGACATCCGATTGCGTCGCATCTGCGATAAAGGACATGGTGGTAAGAGGTGCTCCCGCGATAGGCGCTACGGCGGCATTTGGATACGTTATAGGCGCCATGGAAAACGTTAAAAACTTAACCGAAGAAAGAATGAACTCCGTCAAGGAAAAACTGGCCAAAACAAGACCAACGGCCGTTAATCTCTTTTGGGCGCTTGATAGGATGAATTCAAAATTTTTGTCTTTAAAAGGCCAAAAACCTGATTTTATCATAGATGAGTTGAACAAAGAGGCTGAAAAGATAGCCTGCGAAGACATAGATGTCAACAAGAAAATGGGTGAATACGGCCAAAAGTTGTTGCCGGAAGATTCAACCGTCATAACCCATTGCAACGCCGGTGCCCTTGCGACCGTGGATTACGGTACCGCCTTAGGAATGATCCATGCCGCGATAGATCACGGAAAACATGTAAGTGCGTATGTGGATGAAACAAGGCCATATTTGCAGGGTGCAAGACTCACCGCATGGGAACTTATGAAGTTGGGCGTGAAGACCACGCTAATATGCGATAACATGGCGGGATGGGTCATGAAGACGAGAAAGGTGGATGCCGTCATCGTGGGTGCCGACAGGATTGCCGCAAACGGAGATGTGGCCAACAAGATAGGCACGTACTCTTTGGCGCTGCTTGCAAAACGTCATAACGTCAAATTTTATGTCGTCGCACCTTTATCAACGATAGACGTGAAGATAAAAAGCGGTCTTGAGATTCCAATAGAGGAAAGGTCTCACGATGAAGTTACTGCTGTAAGAGGTGTAAAAATAGCACCGGAAAAGGTCGGCGTTTACAATCCGGCATTTGACGTTACCGATGCCGATCTTGTCGATGCCATAATCACGGAAAAAGGTATTCTTACATATCCTTACGACAAGAAAATAGCCGATATCACAAGAGGAGGATAGTTTTACGGATGAGTGATGTAGAAACTTTTGTCAAAAAAATCTCCGTCTTTTTTAAGGATAGATCGGTCGTTAGAATGCTCATAAAAGTCGAAAATGATCTTTTGAGAACGCAAATACTTTCCGAACTTTTCAAACGAATAGAAGTTAACGATCCGTCCTACGATACTTTTGAGATAGATAAAAATGGCAACATAAGCATAGATACGATAAGAAACATAAAAGAATTTTTGTCATATCCCCCTTCTTTTTCGTCGAGAAAGTACGTCATCATAGATGAGATGACGCTTATGACTCCAGAAGCGTCTTCGGCTATCCTCAAGGTCGTCGAAGAACCGCCGGAGTTTTCTGCTTTTATATGTTTTTCTTCGAATTTGAATGGCATCTTTTCGACCGTTAAAAGTCGTTTTTCGATTTTCAAACCTTACATAGATCCGGTTGAGTCGGTTATTGAGTCTTTGAAAGTTGAAAATTCGGAGGTTGAAGATGTTTTGAGAACGGATTTGGCGCTGGCGATGAATTATAAAGAAAATCCGGAGATGATTCGAAAATCTTTGAAAGACTTAGAAGAAAATCCGGTTAAATGCTTTTCGAAATCTTTTAAAGACAGATCTTATTTCATGCTGCCCGCGGCGGCTGAAAGGATATTGCTTACGGTAGATGTTAAAAACATATCAAAGTGCTTTCAGTCGTTGCAACCTTTGTTTGATGAAGAAGGATCGCAAAAGGTGATCGATGTTTTTTTCAACTCAGCCTTAATTCTCTGTGAAGATATGGTGATTTTCAACTTCACAAGTTACTGGAAAGATCTCGGCAGAAAATCTTATTCGGTCTATTACTCGAAGATGAAAGCGCCATCCGAGGAATTCATAAAACGAATATCAACCGTGAAACATGGCAACATAAGCAAAGACCTTTTGATCTTTTGGCTTTTACTCAACTTTGCAATTTTAAAGAAGGTATGAATATCATGATATATGGGATATCTTTTGAAAAACTTGGACAGATACATCCGTTTGAATGTGATATTGATTTGAAATTACACGATAAAGTTGTATGTGAAAGTGATTTTGGAATTGAAATAGGGAGCGTTACCAAAATTTTCAAAGAACAGATTGAAACCAAAAAGTCGATCATTCGGCTTGCGACGGAAGAAGATCTTTCAAATAACACCCAAAATGAGAAAGATGCGATAACGGCGCTTGAAATTGCCAGAAAGAAAGCGGAAGAACATTCACTGTTGATGAAAATGTTGAGCGCAAGGTACACACTCGACAGATCAAAACTGATTTACTTCTTTTCGGCCGATGGCAGAATCGATTTCAGGACATTTGTCAAGGATCTGGCTGGCACTTTTAAAACAAGAATAGAATTAAGGCAAATAGGCGTGAGGGATACGGCAAAGATCGTCGGTGGCATAGGAATGTGCGGCATGCAAACTTGTTGTTCGAGATTTGAAAGAGATTTCAAAAGCATAACGCTCAAATATGCAAAAACTCAGCAACTTTTGATAAATCCTTCGAAAATATCCGGCGTTTGTGGTAGATTGCTGTGCTGCCTCGCTTACGAAAACGACGCTTACCTTGAAATACTGAAAAATCTTCCCGATACGGGAGATATGGCCAAATACAACGACAAAGTATACACGGTTTCTGAAGTGAATATCTTTTCAAAAATTATAAAAATGAGGGACAACGAATATTTAGAATTGAAATTGACCTTCGATGAATTTATAAACGGAAAGGGTGAAAAAATTTGCGATTCGAAACCGCCGGAAGAGACGGATATGCCAGGGCTGGAAAACTGACTCTTAATCATGGAATAGTCGAAACTCCCGTCTTTATGCCGGTTGGAACCAACGGGGCGATAAAGATGTGCAGCCGTGAATGCGTAAAAGATGCCGGTGCCCAAATTGTGCTTGCCAACGCTTTTCATCTTTATCTTAAGCCTGGCCTTGATGTTTTGAGAAGTTTTGGCGGCATCCATAACTTCGCCTCATGGGATATACCGATCTTAACGGACAGCGGCGGTTTTCAGGTTTTCAGCCTTTCAAAAAATATGCGCGTTGATGATGAAGGAGTTGATTTTAAATCTCCTTTTGACGGATCCATTCATAAATTCACACCGGAAAAAGTTGTGGAAATTCAGGAAGCAATAGGGTCGGACATAGCGATGGTGCTTGATGAGTGTTTGGCCCCCGGAAACGATCTTGAATCAACGAAAAAATCCGTGAGAAGAACCGGACAATGGGCGGAAAGGGCGTTAAAATCGCACGAAAAGAAAGATCAGAATCTTTTTGGCATAACGCAGGGTGGCTTCTTTGAAGATTTAAGAAAAGAAAGTACCCTCGAAATAACTTCAATGCCCTTTGACGGATTCGGAATAGGGGGGCTAAGCGTCGGCGAAGACGTGGATACGACTATCCGCATGCTCGATGTTGTGCTTCCTTTGATGCCTCAGGATAAGCCAAGATATCTTATGGGTGTCGGAGATCCGGTTTTAATGCTTGAAGCGATCGAAAGAGGCGTTGATATGATGGATTGCGTTTTGCCGACGAGAATGGGCAGGCACGGTGGAATTCTGACTTCTTCGGGAAGAATTAACATACGCGCATCTGTTTACGAAAAAGATCCAGGTCCTCTTGATTCGGAATGCGATTGCAAGGTGTGTAAAACTTATTCAAGGGGATACATCCATCACCTTATAAAGCGCGGAGAATCAACCGGTATGATACTTGCAACCTACCACAACATTTATTTTCTCACAAATTTAATGAAACAATCGAGAAATGCTATAATTAAAGGTGAATTCGATGAATTCAAAAAATACGTGATTGAAAAAATAAATCACAAAAAGAGGTGAATGTTTTGACAAAAGAAGATGTCATAAGCGTACTTTCAAAGATAAAATATCCCGGCTACGCAAAAAGTCTTGTGGATTTCAAAATAGTCAAATCGATAGACGTAGACGACGAAGAGATAAAAATCGTTTTAAATCTCGCGACAAAAAACGAAGAAACCAAAAAACGCATATTTGACGATATTAAAACGGCTTTCAAGGGATCAGGGCTCAGGCTTATGCTTTCGACGGTTCAGGATCAACCGCAATCGACAACCGTTGAACAAAAGCATATGGTTCAAAAGGCAAAAAAACGTGTGGCCGTGTTGAGCGCCAAGGGTGGAGTCGGTAAAAGCACATTTACCGTTTCTTTGGCAATAGCCTTAAAAAGAAAGGGATACACCGTCGGCATCTTCGATGCGGACATACATGGGCCAAACGTTCCGAGAATGTTAGGCACTCTCGGCGAAAGGGCATCGATAAACGAAAATAAAAAGATAATGCCTGTTTTGAAGGATGGAATTTATTCGATGTCGCTTGGCTACATCGTCGATCAGGAAACCCCAGTTATATGGAAAGGGGCAATGGTTTCAAAGGCAATAGTAGAGATGTTGGAATCGACGGAATGGCCAGACATGGATTATATGATAGTCGATCTTCCGCCCGGCACCGGTGATGCCGCACTCACGATAAAACAAAACATGGATGTCGATGGTGCGGTGATAGTGACAACTCCAAACGCGCTTGCCGTGGCCGATGCTTTCAGAACGGTTGACTTTTTCAGACAGGTTGGAATAGAAATATCCGGATTTGTGGAAAACATGGCATATTTCGTGTGTGATAACTGCCACAACAAACTTTATCCGTTCGGCAACGTTGAACCGGAAGCACTTGAAGAAGCGCTTGGTATTTCTTCATTGGGGGTAATTCCTTTTGTGCCCGAAATCGAAGAGGCAACTGACGATGGAACACTTTCAACTTTGGAAAATAAAGAGTATTTTGATCTGATAAGCGACGTGGCAAATAAAATTTAGGAGGAAAATTATGTACTGGTCCAAACTTTATGCACCTACTTTAAAAGAAAGTCCATCGGATGCGGATATAAAAAGTGCCGAATTACTTATAAGAGGTGGCTTCATTCGGAAATCCGCTTCGGGAGTTTTTTCGTACCTGCCACTCGGTACACGCGTCCTCCAAAAAATAACGCAAATTGTCCGTGAAGAAATGAACATCGCCGGTGCCCAAGAACTTTTGATGCCTATAATGCAACCGTCCGAGATATGGAAAATAACGGGAAGATGGGATGATTACGGACCTGAGATGATGAAATTCAGAGATAGAAATGACAGAGAATTCACACTCGGCCCAACCCATGAAGAAATGATAACGACTCTTGTTAAAGACGAATTGAGATCTTACAAACAACTGCCGGTAAATCTTTACCAGATAAACACAAAATACAGGGACGAAATAAGGCCAAGATTCGGCTTGTTGCGCGGAAGAGAATTCATCATGAAAGATGCTTACAGTTTCCACACAAGCCCTGAATCTTTGGATCAAACTTATAAGGATATGTACAACGCATACTCTCGAATATGCGAGAGAATGAACATGAAGTACGTCGCCGTTGAGGCTGACACGGGAGCGATTGGCGGAAGCAATTCCCATGAATTCACGGCTTTTGCCGAAAGTGGAGAATCTGACATACTCGTGTGTGAAAAATGCGGCTATTCCGCAACGCAAGAGAAAGCAGAATGTTCGGACGATCAAAAAAGTGCGGATGAACCTTTAAAAACATTGACGCTTGTTGAAACTCCAAATGTCAGGACTGTGGATGAACTTGCAAAATTTTTGAAGATAGAAAAGGGTAAAATCGTCAAATCGATGGTCTTCACGGGTAAAAACGGATATGTAATGGCTCTCATAAGGGGAGATCTCGAGATAAACATACCAAAACTTAAGTCGTATCTCGGAGATCAAACCCTGAGATTTGCAACTGCTGAAGAGGTTTTCGAAAAATTTTCAAGCCAGATAGGTTACATAGGCCCGATAGGCGTGAAAGCGGTCAGAATAGTGAGCGATAATTCTGTGAAAAATTTGAAGAATTACGTTGTTGGAGGCTTGAAAAACGAATATCACTACATCAACGTCAATCACGAGAGAGATTATAAAATCAACGAATATACGGATATAAGGGTTGTGGTGGATGGAGATAAATGTCCAAAATGCGGATCGCCTCTTAAACTGAAAAAAGGTATCGAAGTGGGACAAGTTTTCAAACTCGGAACGAAGTATTCTGAAAAACTCTCCGCCACTTACGTGGATTCAGACGGAAGCGAAAAGTATTACGTGATGGGCTGCTACGGATGGGGCGTAAGCAGAACTATGGCGGCCGTCGTTGAACAGTTTCACGATGAAAAAGGCATAATCTGGCCAAGGGCAATCGCACCTTTTGAAGTGGTCGTCACGATAGTAAACACAGCCATGCAAGATCAGGTCAGAGTTGGCCACGAAATTCATGAAATGCTCGAAAAGCATGGAATTGAAGTGCTTCTGGATGACAGAGACGTATCGGCCGGCTTTAAATTTAAAGATGCCGATTTGATAGGCATACCTTTAAGGATAACATGCGGAAAGAGTCTTGAAAATGGAGATATCGAGTTAAAATTGAGAAATTCCGACAAATCTTCAAAAGTCAAGATCGAAGATCGCGATTCTGTTTTGAGGAGTGTTGAAACGCTCCTTGAAAGTTACAAATTGTAAGAGTGATATCATGGGAATATTTGATTTTTTCAAAAAAAGTCTTCAAAAGACGAAAGCCGGATTTCTCGGAAAGGCTTTTTCCATTCTCAAAAGCGGAAATTTAGATAAAGAGAAGATCGAAGAGATAAGAGAATTGCTCTTGCTTGCGGATGTCGGAATCCCAACGTCGGATTACATAATAGAAAAACTTAAAAATTCAAAAGGAAAAGATCCTTTGGAAACTTTAAAAAGCGTGCTTTTAGAACTTTTGGGGCAGGATGAATCTGTCAGATTGTCTGCGGTTCCTCCGACGGTCTACACGCTTGTCGGTGTAAACGGATCCGGTAAAACAACGACAGCCGGTAAATTAGCCTTCAGGTTCAAGAAATCCGGAAAAAGGATCGTTTTAGGCGCCGGCGACACGTTCAGAGCCGCTGCCATCGAGCAACTCAAAGAATGGGGCAAAAGAGTAGACGTGCCTGTGATTGCCCACCAGATGGGAGCAGATCCCGGAGCAGTCGCTTATGACACGGTAAACCATGCCATTGCAGAAAATCTTGATATCGCCATAGTTGATACCGCCGGCCGGCTTCACACGAAGGATAACCTCATGAGAGAACTTGAAAAGGTTCACAAAGTTATAAAAAAATTAAGACCGGATCAGCCTGAAGAGGTTTTACTCGTACTCGATTCGACCATAGGCCAAAATGCGATTCAACAGGCAAGAATTTTCGACAAAAGCACAGGCGTAACCGGAATCGTTCTTACAAAACTGGACGGTACGGCAAAGGGTGGCATGATCTTTTCCATAAAACGCGAGTTGGGAATACCCGTTAAATTGATAGGCATCGGCGAAGGAATCGAAGATTTAAAAGACTTCAACGCTTCCGATTTCGTTGATGAATTGTTGCAATGAAGTACAAGAATGTCATTGAACTGTATAAAGAAAAGGTATTCCTTGAAGACGGTGAAAATGCGCTTCATCTTGCAGAAACCATAAGAAGATACGGAAAAGACGGATGGACAAAACGTAAAATTGCGATAGCGCTTGAAATGATAGATCCTAATTTGAAAGAATTGTCCGAGATGACAAATTTCGATCCGTCAAAAACAGAAGAAATATCGAAAAAAACCGGCATTTCCATTTCCAGATTAAGCGTCATGTCGATGATAATCGATCCCAAAAAATATCTTCCCATGGATGAAACCATGGTAAAACTTTCGATAAATCAGTCGATAGACGTTTCGAATTATTCCGCATTTCTGGCCGGATGGAGAAAAGTGCTTTTGCAAAATACGGAATATTTCGATGATTTCATAGATCTTTACCTTGTGCTTTCCGAAAAACGGGCATACGAAAAAGATTCTTCGATAGTCGATGAAACGATAAAAATGGTGGAAAAAACAAATTTTTTATCCCTTGACATGAAAACGTTCGACACTTTCAGAGAAGTATACAATTCACTTCTTCCTTCAGACAAAAAGAAAATCGCCGATTCGATAAAAGATCCTTACGTCAAAGGCGCATTGACAAGACATGCCGGATCACTTTTGATCGTGGATGGCAGCAACGTCGCCATGGTGGGTTTGCCTTATGCGGATCTGAAAAATATATTTTTGGCATTCAGGTTGATAGGATCTTTAAAAGCAGTTCCATGGCCTTTTAAAATCATCTTCGATCAAAATTTCGAGTATAACCTCAGAGGCACCCAAAAGAAACTTTTTGAAGAAAAATTTCAGAGACACCCTGACGTCAAATTTCATTCTCCTGCCGATGAAATGATATTGGAAATCGCAAGAAGCACGAATGCATGGATTCTGTCAAATGACAGGTATCACGATTATCCGCGGGTAGATTGCGTTATGTTAAGATTTGACGGGAAAAGTATCTTCAAAGAAAAGTACTCACACCATTGATAAAGCGACATGTGGCTCGTAGCACGTAAGAATTGGCAATTTTCAATTGACAATTGTCAATTGAGATAACGCGTAATCTGCGATGGACAAAGTCTTTTACTGTTCACTCTTCACACGTCACTTCTCACCAATTGAGGCATCCTGCCCTCCGCCTTCGTCTGACCTTTTCACGTGCTACCGGCTACCCGCCACGTGCTGTTTTGCTGATTACCGATCACGCGTTACTATTTTTTTCTACAAACTACCCGCTACGAGCCACGTGCATATCTTATCTCGCTACCTTTTTTGATTTTACGTATTCATCTATCGCGATTGCCGATTTTTTGCCAGCACCCATGGCAAGGATAACTGTGGCCGCACCGGTTACTATATCTCCACCGGCAAAAACTCCCTCGACTGAAGTCTGACCCGTTTCGGGATCGGCCTCGATGTAGCCATGAGATGTCAATTTGAGTTCCGGAAAAGCGCTCAAAAGCACTTTGTTTGAAGTTTGCCCTATCGCTTCCACAACCATATCTGTCTCTATCGTGAATTCACTGCCCTGAATCGGGACTGGCCTTCTTCTTCCAGATGCGTCTGGCTCTCCAAGTTCCATCTTTATACATTTTACGGCCGTAAGATTGCCTTTATCGTCTCCGATGTATTCTATCGGGTTTGTAAGCCAGTGAAATTCTATGCCTTCTTCTATGGCGTGATGATATTCTTCTATTCTTGCAGGCATTTCCTCTTCACTTCTTCTGTAGACGATCTTGACATTTTCAGCGCCAAGTCTGAGTGACGATCTCGAAGCGTCCATCGCCACATTTCCGGCTCCAACGACGACGACGTGTTTGCCAAGCCTTACAGGTGTATCGCTTTCCGGAAATTCGTAAGCGTGCATCAGGTTTATCCTTGTCAAAAATTCGCTTGCCGAGTACACACCGTTTAAATTTGTACCGGGTATATTCATAAAACTCGGCGTTCCCGCTCCCGTTCCTATGAAGATCGCGTCAAATTCATTTTTGAGTTCCGGGATTGTTATACTTCTTCCGACAATCGAGTCTGTGTCTATTTCAACTCCGAGAGACCTTATGAAGTTTATCTCTCTGTCGACTATCGATTTTGGAAGACGAAATTCGGGTATGCCGTACATCAAAACACCGCCTGCGGCATGAAGCGCCTCAAAAATTTTAACCTCGTATCCCATTTTTGCCAAATCTGCGGCTGCTGTAAGACCTGCGGGACCTGCGCCTATGATGGCCACCTTACCGAGTTTTTGAGACGGGATTTCGGGAATATTCACGGTGCCTTGATCTGCTTCCCAGTCGGCGACAAATCTTTCTAATTTTCCTATCGCCACAGGCTCATGGTCTTTCATCTTTCCGACCGTACATCTTCCTTCGCACTGACTTTCCTGAGGGCAGACTCTTCCGCAGACGGCAGGCAGATTGTTGTAACTTTTCAAAATTTCGGCCGATTTTGGAAGGTCTCTGTTTTTTAAAGCAAGAATGAATCCGGGAATATCAATGTTAACCGGACATCCCGCAACGCACGGTTGATTTACGCATTGCAAACATCTATTTGCCTCCGCAACGGCTTCTTCAAGAGAATAGCCGAGTACAACTTCTTTGAAATTGTGTGCACGCACTTTTGGATCTTGTTCTTTTATGGGTGTTTTGTTGTTCGGAATTTTTATCACAGCCATGAAAGATCACCAACCTTTGCCATGTAATTTTCCAAAGAAATTTTTTCCTGATCTTTGTACTGTCTGAGCCTGTTCATAACTTCATCCCAGTTAACCTCGTAACCATCGAATTCAGGCCCGTCAACACAGGCAAACCTTATGTTTTTGCCCACTGTCACCCTGCATGCACCACACATACCCGTACCATCCACCATTATGGGATTCAAAGAAACAAAAATTGGAATGCCAAGATCTTTTGCCGTGTAAGCGGAAAATTTCATCATCACGGTAGGGCCTATTGACCATGCCTGATCTATTTTTTCTCCCCTTTTGGAAAGTACTTTCATTCCGTCTGTGACGACACCTTTCATACCCATTGAACCATCATCTGTCGTGACGATCAATTCATCTGAATGTTTTTCACATTCATCTTTCAATATGACAAGGTCTGCAGACCTTCCACCCAAAATGGTTATTACTTTGTTACCGGCATCTTTCAGCGCTTTCAAAATCGGTAAAATCGCCGCTATTCCAACGCCTCCGCCTATCATAAGCACCGTTCCGTACTTTTTTATCTCGCTTGGACGGCCTAAAGGACCGGCGATATCTTGCAATGAGTCTCCAACCTTCATAGTGGCCATTTCGTAAGTCGTCTTTCCTACGGCCTGAAAGATAAGTCTTATCTCGCCCTTTTCAGCGTTAAAATCCGCGATTGTAAGAGGAATTCTTTCTCCATTGTGAGATGTTCTTATGACGGCGAACTGGCCTGGTTTTGCATGTGATGCCACCTGAGGTGCTTTGACCCACATCTCGTATTCTTTGGTGGCAATTTTTTCTTTGGATGTTATCTCAAACATTTCTTTCCTCCTTCGCCAAATATACTGAACCAGTTTTAAATTCCGAATTATCGCTCCGGCAGGTGCCCCACTCGATGTCTGGTCCTCGCAGGCTGAGGAGGCCATCTCGGAGGCATCCTGCCCTTCGCTTAAATTAAATAAACATTCGACTTTTAAAGTTATTTAAGTATACATTTCCACCCCTTTTGCCGCTCTCATCCCGGATCCTATGGCACTTATTATGTCCTGCCTTGAATTTGAAGCATCTCCACCGCAAAAGAGACCTTTAACCTTTGTACGACCATACTCGTCTACCGGAACAGACCTTCCATCAAATCCTATCTTCTGCTGGATATCCGCCGGCATAAAATCTATCGACGGCGTCTGTCCTATTGCGGCGATAACGTAATCGACAGATAATGTGACATGTGGTGATTTTTCGTCTACAACCGGCTTCGGTCTCCCGCCGGATGGATCCTTCACAAGAGAGGCAACGGCATATTCAAATGTTTGTGCCGATTTTTCTCCTTTTATTTCGACCGGTACACCCATCTCGACTATTTTAACACCTTCTTCACGTGCATCCTCGATCTCTTCCGGATCGGCTGGCATATCCTCTATTCTTCTTCTGTACACGATAGTCACATCGGCCCCAAGTCTTACAGACGATCTTGCAACGTCCATGGCAACATTTCCGCCACCGACCACGACAACTTTTTTGCCCTTGAGGTCCTTTAAAGATCCGTCATTTACCATATGCATGAAGGTAAGTCCCTGCATTACGCCCTCTAATTCCTCGCCTTTTATCTTGAGCGTCATCGGTTTTGAATTTCCAACGCCAACAAAGACTGCATCGTATGAGTTCATCAAATCTTCGAATTTAACGTCTTTTCCAACCTTTGTTTTCAGACGTACGTTTATTCCGGTCGAAAGGATGGCATTTATATCTTTCATCATCTCGTCTTTAGGAAGTCTGTATATAGGTATGCCCCACATCATAGCACCACCCAACTTTTCTTCGGCCTCGTATATTGTAACATCGTATCCGAGCAACCTTGCGTAGTAACCAAAGGCCAAAGATGCAGGACCTCCTCCCACGGTGGCCAATTTTTTGCCGTTGAATTTTGGAAGTGTTATCTTCGATGTCTTGAGATAATCGTCCACATTAGATGCCGAAAATGCCTTAAGCCATCTTATTGCAAGAGGCTCACCTTGGATTCCGACAACGCATGCCTCCTCGCACTGGTGCGTGCAAACTTCTCCACATATAAGTGGCAATGGATTTCTTTTGTATATCCATTCCAAAGATTCTTCCGGACTTTGTTTTGATATCGCGCTTATGTATTCGGGAATGTGCAATTCATTCGGACAGGCCTCCACACACGCGCCGCATCCGAGACATCTTGAGGCTTCTTTTGAGGCTTCTTCTTTTGAGTATATCTGGACGTATTTAGAAAACGAGATCTTCCTTTTGTCCGGATTGGCCTTTTTGGGCTCTGTCCTTTCAAAATTTATGACTTTATCGAATTTGTTGGTCTCATTTCTGACGTAACCCGGATTTTCAGAACGTTCCTTATCCGCTCGCCATATGAAATCTTTTGAAACAATTTCTGGCTCATCCGCAACAGGCACAGAAAGGTCTGGATGAAAAGAATGAATGTAATCTCTCGACATCTGCAAAGATCCGGTTGGGCATACATCCACACACTGGGCGCAAAAGCAGCATCTTCCGTAATCGAAAACAGGCCTTACCGTTTTCGCAAATTTGTTTGCCGGTTTAACATCGGTGGACTCCATCATAGTCACGGCGTCGGTTGGGCATACTCTTGCGCAGTTACCGCAGCCTATACATTTTTCAAGATCATTCGTGTGAAAGCCACGATAATTCGGAGAATTTCCCGAAACAGGAAAGACTTCGAGATCCTCTTTTGGATATCTTACGGTATGTGGCTTTTTGAAAAGATATTTAAGGCCAACGATTGGCGCAAATCCATTCTTTTTTTCGATATCCTTACTACCCATCTCATTCACCTACCTGTCAAAATCCGGCGGGCACATGTCCGTCGTGTGAATCCAGACCGGAACATCTTCTATTCTCATTCCAACGAGTGCTTTTGTAGCGTAATAAAGTCCTATCGAGTAAGATGGTCCTCTCACGTAGACCCTGTAAGGCTTAACATCTCCATCCGAGACTATGTAGTAGCCAAATTCTCCCCTTGAACTTTCGACTTTAGAGTAGTATGACCCTTTTGGCACTCTAAACTGGAATGGATTTGGAACTTTTGTCCTGTGAGTGCCTTCTGGGATTTGCTTTATGCACTGCCTTAATATCTTTATCGATTCTGAAAGTTCAAGCCTTCTTTGCAATACCCGAGAGAAGGCATCTCCGTCTCCGGTCTTTGGAATGTCAAAATCTAACTCGTTGTAGACCAAATAAGGCTGTGCCTTTCTTATGTCGTACATAACGCCGGACGCACGAAGATTCGGACCTGTAAGCCCATTTTCTATCGCGTCTTCGGCAGAGATGTATCCAAGTCCGACCGTTCTTTTCTGGATTATCGGATTTTGAAAGATGAACTTATCGTATTCCGGTAATCTCTTCTCAAGATAATCGAGAAAATCCGAAAGTTTATCGAGCCATCCTTCCGGCAGATCGTTTTTGACCCCGCCCGGGTACTGGTATATGTGATAAACCCTTCCGCCCGTAAGCCATTCAAAGAGATCGAGGATGTAGTCCCTGTCGCCGATAAGCCACTGGACGGAGGTGTAGTGACCCGTTGTGCCTCCGAGGCCGCTTATGCCAAAAAGAAAGGACGCTATCCTTGCAAGTTCCAAAACGATGACCCTTATGTATTGCGCACGCTTTGGCACATCTATGCCCATCATGTGCTCGACTCCGAGACAGTAAGCAACTTCGTTGACGTCCGGCTCCGGCACGCATATTCGCGGAATCAGGGCAAGATTTTGAGTCCAAAGTCTTCTTTCCATCAATTTCTCAAATCCTCTGTGCAACAATCCGGGATCGGGCGTTACCTCTTCAACGCTGTGACCTTTCATCTTCAAAACGTATGAAAAATTTCCCTCTATTCCCGGATGATTCGGCCCTATGAAAAGTTCGTAATATTTGTAATCGTCATTCGATTCTTTTAGGGGATTCAATTCCATGAGTTTCATCCTCCTTGAATTCAAAAAGTTCCTCGGAGAAGGCAAGCGTGTCGAAATCCTTTCTCAAAGGCGGTATGTCGAGCCAGTTTTCCAAAAAGAATGGCTTTAGGTTTGGATTTCCAGTGAATTCTATGCCGAAAAATTCGTGCATTTCCCTTTCGTAAACCTCGCACAACTTCCATAAAGGTCCCATCGATTCGATAACCGGCCTCTGACGGGGAATTTTCGTTTTCACGATGGTTTCAAGCGCCAGATCGTAAGATTGAAGTATGTAGACAAGTTCAAAATTTCCTTCCTCTATCCAATCAACGCAGGATAAACCCATGAAGGCTTTGAATCCTTTCGCTTTAAGGTATGAAAGAGTTGAGACGAGCCTGTCTTTTGGTGTAAAAACCTCGAATTCCCAGTCTCCAAGCCACGATGCCTTGAGATCCATCGATTTTATCTCATCAAGGATGTCAGCCAATTTTGGTCACCTTCTCGATCTCTTTCAAAACCGGAGATGTCCTTTTCAAAACTTTGTCCTGATTGGCTTTGTACCATTCGTAATTTTTGACGTACTTTTCGTATCCTTTTGCCTCTCCCTTCTGAACCATTTCTTTAAGTTTGACGAAAGCGTCCAAAATGGCCTCAGGCCTCGGCATGCATCCTGCTATGTATATGTCAACCGGTATGTATTTGTCAAGTCTTTCTATGACGTTGTAGGAGTCCCAGTAAATTCCTCCGTTTATCGTGCACGAACCAAAGCCCAAAACCCACTTTGGTGCCTGCATCTGTTCATAGGTATAGACAACCCTTTTCAAAGTTTTTATGGCAAGATATCCAGTTATAAGCAATATATCGGCTTGCCGGGGCGTGGCCATAGGAGTTATTCCGAACCTTTCCATGTCCCATCTCGATGTCATGGTCGGTGGCAACTCTATTGCGCCGCAGCCTGTGCAATAGTGGAGCATCCACATCGATCTGCCTCTGAAATAATCGACTATCTCTGTCCATTCAGACATTCAAAACGCCTCCCTGAATTATAACTATCACGGCCTGGAGAATGCCCAAAAACAAAGGCAATTTCCAGAAAAAACTTGTAGATTCATGAATCCTTAACCTCGGTAATATTGCGTCTACAAGTATGACTATGAAATACAAAACGAATTGTTTTGCGATGAAGATCCAAAAATTCGGTGCGCCACCCAAAAAAAGATCGACTACTATGCCTGTTTCCAAAAACAAGCCTACCGAATGCTGGATCATACCGAATCCAAGGTACTTTCCCCCAAGTTCAACCATAGGACCGGATGCGATTTCCGCAGGCGCTATGGCCTGATCGAATGGCTTTTCTCCGAGCATACCCTGAAGCGCTATCTCTATTGCCAAAAAGCCAAGAGGCATTTTGACTATATTCCAGTTCATAAAGCCTCCGGCTTGCTGGGCAACGATTTGTGTTAAATATCCCGTCTTTGAAAAGAGATATACCGAAAAGATGACGGCGGCAAATGGCACTTCGTATCCGGCCATCAACATCAAAGCCCTTGACATGCCTATGGCAGAGTTCGGGTTTCCGCTCGCAAGTACTCCCATTGCCATTCCGAGATATGCCATCATCATAAGGTAGACGATCATTATCAGACTTGAATCGGACGGCAAAAGTGTAAAGGGGCCTATCGGCAGAAACATCAACGCCGCAAGCATCGGCGCAAAACCTGCCACAAGACCCAAATCAAATGCCCATCCGTGGCTTACCGATCCTTTTGAGAATAATTTGAAAAGATCTATGTAATTTTGCGTGAATGGAGGGCCATATCTTCTTTGAATTCTTGCCATTATCTTTCTACCTATTCCTCCGAAAAGCAATCCGGTTGCAAGCGCCAACGCCCCTATTCCGAATCCCTGAGCAAGTTTTATCAAAAATTCAACTATCACCATACAACCCACCCCGCTATGATGAAGATCACAAGACCACCTACCGCAAGATAGGTGTATATCTGAACGTTGCCGGTAAAGATCTCTTTAACGGCTCCTCCTATGTATTCGACGGACTCTCCAAATCCTTTGAAAAAACCGTCTATCTTTACCTTTAAAAAGGGTGCCAGTTCTTTGTTCATAGGCTCGTAAAAGTCATAACTGAACTGGTACATCTCGGGCGTTAAATTCCAGTCTTGAGGAATCTGTCCGGCCGTGTAATTGTCCTCCTGCGGGACTTTTTTGTGCTTTGCCACAATGGCAAACAGTACAAATCCGAAGATGAAGGCAACTATCACGACAATGAAGATCGAGACCATGTTTATCGAGGAGAAGAAACCGTTTATGTACTCGTATCCAGACGTGGGAAGTGGTTTGAGTCCAAAAGCACTGACTATTGAGTTTATAGGATCAAGAACGAACCCGGGTAAAATTCCAAAAAAGATCAAAGCACCCAGCAAAAATACTTCGGTGATCTTTCCTATCGCCGAAACTTCTTTTACGTTATCGTACCTGTGAGAAAGTTGCCCAAGAAAGACGGCATGAAATGCGCGCATTAAATAAAGGAAAGATGCTATGGAGGCAAAGAAGAGTAAAACGGTGGCAAAGATGAGGCCGTGACTTATCATCGCCTGAAAGATCATCCATTTCGATCCAAAGCCGGCAAAAGGCGGAATTCCGGCGGCCGCCGCTATGCCAACGAAGAAGGTCAAAAAGGTAAGCGGCATCTTTTGCCAGATTCCTCCCATTTCACTCATGCGCGTTGTTCCAACCTTTGAAATCACCGCTATAACGGTTATGAAGATCGCACCGTTGAAAAGCAAATGGTTGAAGGCATGGAACAATCCTGCGGTCAGGCCTATCGGGGTAAAGAGCGCTATCGCGGCAAGGATAAAGCCAAGATTGCTGAAAGACGAATACGCAAAAAGTTTTTTGACGTCATCCTGCATGAAGGCCAAAACACTTCCGACGACGGCCGTAATACTTCCAAACCATAAAAGTACGTAATTTGGCCATGCAAGTCCCAAAACCGTAGGCACATGTGTACCAAGCGTCAAAGGCAAAAAGATCAAAAATCCGTAAACTCCGTATTTGCTCATGACAGAAGAAAGGTACGGCACAAATCCATCAGGAGCCTCGCCGTAGGTATAGGGAACCCACGTGTGAAACGGGAAAATGCCAGACTTTACCATGAAAGCGACGAAAAACAGAGAAACTATTCCCAGTACCTGCCATGGATGAACGCTCAGAATTGACATAAGGTATGATACGTTTGACTGAATTGAAAATGTGCCTGTGAGGTTTGAAAGCAAAAAAATTCCTATAAGCATCGAGTAAGATCCGCCAATGCTCATCATCGCGTAATAAAGTGCACCTTGTCTTGACTCTGCCTCGCGTCTGCCCCCGAATATCATCAAAATAGACGACCACCCCATCAATTCCCATGCAAAGAAGAAACTGATAAGATCGGCCGACATGAAGATCCAGTTACTCGCCGCTAAGGTTAACAAAAGCAGAAAACCTTTCATCTTTGATTTTTCTGAAATGTTGTAGAATGTCAAAACGATTCCGAAAGCGATCGTCATGTAAAGCATGAAAATCGACAGAGGCGTTATTTGAAGGCCCATCTCCAAATTTTTACCTAAAAAATCAAGATGCCATGTGAAAAGATCTCCGACCTTTATTCCAAAAAGAAAGAGAAAGGTCACGGAAAAGGTCAAAAAGGTTATGAGCCTTTCGACAAGTCTATACCTCTGAAGTATGGCAGCAGCAGCGCTACCTATTACGGGAACTATTAAAAGTGCCAAAAGTGAATTCATATTATCACCTCTCAATGACCAACTATGGTGGGTATGACGTTAAGCACATATCCGCCCATCTTATCGGTCAATTCGTGCGCCGCGTTCCAGGAAATGCCACCGACTATTTGCGGGAATACACCTATTGCGATTATCAAAATGGAAAATGCGACGATAGGCACGGCCGGCGAGATAGAAACCTTTATCTTATCGGTCGAAGTTGGTTTTGATGTGAACATGTATCCGACTATTCTGAGGTAATAAAAGGCTTCGACAACTGAAGCAAAAAGTACGATTGCAATCACGAAATCGTACCATCCACCTCGTTGAATCGAAGCGTCAACAAGGGCAAACTTTGACCAGAATCCTCCGAACAGCGGAAGGCCAAGAAGACTAAGAGAGCCTATCGTGAAGGTAACGGTCAAAAACGGACTTTTGTACCACAGCCCTTTCATGTCTTCGATGTGTTCTCCAATTCCGAAAGAGACTATGATGCCGAGTATCAAAAACATCATGGCCTTGGCTATCGAATGGTTTACAAGTTGAAACACACCCGCATACGATCCCATCTTTGAACCTATCGAAAAGCCTATCGCGACAAGGCCCATCTGTGCCATCGATGAATATGCAAGCATCTTTTTGACATTCTTTTGGACAAGCGCCGATAATTCTCCTATCACAACGGTTGCCGATCCCAAAATGGCCACCAAAGCCATGAGATCTATGTTTCCATAGGTCGAGACGAAGTTTCCGTCCTTGCCAAAGACCGTCATGAGAATTCTGAACAGCACGTACACGCCGCCGACGGAACCTATACCGCTTAAAGTGGCCGAGACGGGATTGACCGCTCCGGTATACGTGTCTGGCACCCACCCGTTGAACGGGAAGAGTTCTGCCTCAACGGCAAGGCCGGCAACAAGCAAAATTCCGGCAAAGGTCAGAAGGCCGGAGGTTGTCTGGGAGATTCTTGCGGCAATTTCGGCTATGTTAAGGGTTCCGAGTTGTGTGTAGATCAAAAGCACACCAAAAAGGTAAAGTGTCGATCCGATCGAACTCACGACAAGATATTTGAAGGCACCGCCCAGAGCCCTTCTTTCAGGCCCATAGGCTGCAAGCGCAAAAGAAGAGATACCTGTTATTTCCATGAAGATGAAGATGTTGAATATATCTCCGGTCGATACCAAACCGATGGATCCGCCGACAAACATCAAAAAAAGCAGTGCAAAATGTACAACATCACCATGATTTGCAGACCAGAGGTTGTATATGCTTATCATCAAGCCTACGAAAGAGATTAAAATTATCAAGACAGTTGCGAATGGACCTATGTAGAGGTTCTCACCGAATGGAGGCAGCCAGTTTCCCATTATGACGTTAAAGGGATAGATGTGCCATAAAAATATGTAAAGGCCGAAAAAGAATTCAAAGCCAAGTGTGAGAACGGTTATCCACTTTGCAAGTTGTTTGGATATGAATCCAAAAAGTGGTATCGAAAAGGCCATAAGTAAAGGCACTCCGACAAGTAAAGCGGCAAGGTTGTACGTTTTCATCTGTCCTCCTCCTTGATCTTTCTGACATCGAGTGTGCCGTATTTTTGATAAATTTTGACTGCTATCGCAAGTGCAAGTGCCGTTGTCCCAAGGCCTATGACTATGGCAGTTAAGACCAGTGATTGTGGAAGAGGATCGGCCGAGATCACATGACCGTTGACCACAAGGTTATTCGTTGCGGTGTATATGGGCATAACAGACTTTGGATGCCACGCGATCGTCACTATGAATAGATTCGTGCCGCTGTCTATTATGTTAAGGCCAACTATGATTCTGAATATATTTGTGTTTGTGAGCACTATGTAAAGGCCGATTCCAACGAGTGCCATTGCTCCGGTTAAATATACCCAGTTCTGGAGAAAGTCTACCATCTCAATCCTCCTCCGTATCAACTATCATTGCATTTGTAACGGCCGACAGTTCAGATCCAACCTTCATTCCTATCGCTATGTATATGAGGGCTATAAAGCCTGCGCTGAAGAGATCTCCGATTGTACCTGTCGGTAGGAAATTGGCAAGAAAGGATTTCTCGCCAACAAGACCGATTATGCCTATTATCACGTAAGCCATTCCAGAAAGAGATTCAAAAACAGTCAAACCTGCTTTGTTCGGAGAATATCCCTGTCTTCCTAAAAATAAACCGAGTATTCCTGAGGCAATTATCGCACCGCCCGGGAAACCTCCTCCTGGGGTTAAATGACCGTGTATGAAGACGTAAATTCCAAAAAGAAAGATAACGGCAAAAGCAATTCTTGTGCCGACGTACATGATCTCGGATGGAGCAATTTTCTTTTTGGGTATCTTTCTTTTTTCTCCATGAAGCACAAGCATTACACCACTTGCGGCCAAAAAGAGCACCGTAACTTCACCTAACGTGTCGAAACCTCTGTAATCGACAACTATCGATGTCACGACGTTGGCCGCTCCGTCTTCCAAATTCGAACTTTTTCCGAACGTTATGGGCGTGTAAGGTACATCATTTCTCAACGGAACCATATCTTTGTTGAAATAAGTACCTTTATCTAACATCTGAGTGGCATGATCGACATCTTTCATAACGTAAAATCTCGATACGGTGTTGTTCACGTTGACTTCATTTCCTTTTGGCATTTGAGTGAACACCATGAAAAAGCCGATTATCAAAATGCCGACGACAAAAATGGCAAAAACTTTTTTTACCATCTCCGGAGTATCACTCATCATCGCTCGTCCCACCCTTTTGTATTTTTTTCATCGCTATGATGAAGATCGCGGTCGATAATCCTGCACCTATGGCCGCTTCGGTTATAGCAACGTCGGGAGCCTGCAGGAAGAAAAAAAGTCCGGAAACTCCCAAACTGACAAGACCCATCGAAATAACGGAAGAAAGCAACTTCTTTGAAAAAACGGCGACAAAACCTCCAGCGACTATGAGAATAACAAGTAAGGTTGAAAATAGCGTTATCATTTTTGATCACTTTCTTTTTTAACTTTTTCGGCGTAAAGGTCCGGGTTTGTTCCTTTGTAAGGTTTAACACCCGCCCTGTAAGAGGCGCGTCCGAGGGCATGGCTTGAAATGGGGTTTGTCATAAGCAAAAATATCGCAAGTGCAAGTGAGAAAACAAGCCATCCTTTTGCAATTAAACCTACTCCTATCGTTGTCGATACAACGCCTAAGGTTGTGGCCTTTGTGCCGGCCTGAAGTCTGTTAAAAAGGTCCGGAAGCCTGAAAATCCCGAGTGCTCCCAAAAAGAGGAAGAAAACACCTATAAAGACTAATACGACCCCCGTCCATCCAAGTATCAAATCGACCATATCAAAGCCCCCTTTCGAGGTACCTTGCTATTGCTAACACTCCCAAAAACGAGAGAATGGCGTAAACCATCGAAACGCTTAAAAGTATGTACTGAAAAAAATAAAGCGCGAGTATAACCCAAAAACCGGTTGTAATTGTCGTCCACGTATCAAGACCGACTGCCCTGTCCGAATTCGTCGGGCCTACGATTGCCCTTATCGTTGCCAATATCGTCGCAATGGATACTATCACAAACCATGCTATCCATATGAATTGAGGTATTTCGATTCTCATCTGAACATCACCTCTAAAATTTTTTCAAAACTGCCGGCTATCTCTTCGGAAGCATGCTCTACATCCGTCGATCCGACCGTTATCCAGTGAATATAAATGTACTGACCTTCTATATCGACCGATAAGGTCCCCGGTGTCAGGGTTATCGAATTGGCAAGCCAGACACGCGCAACCGGAGATTTAAGATTGGTCTTTATTTTGACAAAGCCTGGCTTTATTGGCATTTTTGGATTTAGCACAAGACCTGCCACGTGAAGGTTAGCCTTTATCAATTCGCGTATGAAAACCGGTAGATACCAAAATAGCAGAATGCCAATGCGCTTTATGTTTTTCAATCCTGAAATACTTAACTCTTTGTAAGAAAGCAGAGATGCTGTGAAGGCTATCGCAGCCCCTGCTTCCCATTCCTGAATTGAAAATGGGTAGGTTAAAATTATCCACAAAAAGAAATAAAGTACAACCGCGTAAAAGTAACGGTTGATCGAAGAGGCTTCTGCCTTTTCCATGATCAATTCTCCTTGTAGACTATGTCATCGTAAAGAAATTGTACCTTGTTCTTGTGCTTTAATTCTTCTATCGAGAGATATTCAAGTACTTTCCTCAAATCCTCATCTTTGGCTCCCTTTAGAAGATTCTGGTAGAATTGATGCGTTAAATCCTCTCTTTTTATCGCCGCTATTAAGATATCCTGAATGGTGGAATTCGGATCGAAATGGGATGGCATGAGATAATCTCCAAGTTTCATATCCTGAATTCTTTCGATCTTCAAATCTTTTGCGATCTTCGACGGGCCTTCCGCCATCATCGCCTCGATCTTTTTCCTGTGATCGATTTCCTGTTCGGCCAGATATTGCAATTCTTTTTTCAAATAAGGCAAAGTAACGACATCTTGTGCCTGCGCGTAAAAGGCGTAAGAACTTTCTTCTATTCTTTTCGCAGTTTCAAGGACTTCTTCAACACTTTTGAGCATAAAAATCCCTCCTTATTCAATAGAATCCTTTAAAAGTCTCTTACTCAAAGGCCTAACCCACAGAGTTTCAATTATGACGGACTCCAAAACGGTTATAACCGTCGCGGCCAGTATAACTTCACCCCACTGGGTTAAAACCGGATTTTTGTACATTATTCCAAGGCTAAGCGGCAGGCCGGCAAGTGCGGATGGGACAACTCCTCTCGGCCCTTCAAGTGAAATGAAGAGATATTCTTTGGCGCTCCATTTTCTCAAAGGCAATACCGTAAGGCCGGCAATAGGTCTTGCCACGAAAACCACAATCAAAGCAACGATTGATCCCATAATCAGGGCCGATCCGAAAACATTCAAATCCACAGTTGCCCCTATGAGTATGAAGATGAAGACCGTCGCAAAATCGGAAAGAATTTCGTTGAAGTGCAATTCCGATTCCATAAGATCACCGAATTTTTTCGATTCGCCGTTTTTCTTAAAGAAGATATCGTGATTCCCCCAAACTATGCCGATTGTTGTTGCAACGAGATAACCCGAAGCCTGAGCCCATTCACCTATCAAAAATCCACCGAAAGCCAGGGAAAGCGCGTATATTTCAGGAAAGGTATCGATTTTGAGTTTTCTTGCGATCCAGTATCCAACAATCCCCAAAATCACACCTATCACAACCGAGATGCCTATTTCGTACAGAAAAAATATCACGGCTGCAGGATAAAGCGTTGTGTATTTCGCTATTGCCTCTATGAACTGAGCGCTTGAGGCCTGAGGTACGGCAAGTGCCACAGCAAGCACTGTCAAAACTATCCCAAGAGGATCGTTAAAGATTGATTCGGTCACTATAACGGTCCTTATGTTTTCGTTGACTTTGTTCTGCTTGAAAAGCGGTATCAAAGTTGCCGGATCTGTGGCCGAAATGATGGCACCAAATAAAAAGCCTGCAAGAAACGGAAGATGAAAGAATAGAGAAAAGAAGAGACCTGCAACTATCGCAGTCACAAAAAGTCCTACCGTATCGAGAATACCTATGGTCGCCATGTGCTTTTTAAGCAATGGCCATTTGAGGTTGTGACCTTCCGCGAAAAGGATTATCACAAGTCCTATAACCCTGACATAATTGAAAAGCGTTGTCGCATTGCCGCGGCCTATGAAACCGAGTACAGGGCCAAAGATGATACCCAGCACGATGAGGATTGGGATTGAGGAAATATTAACTTTCTTGCTGAGGAAGAAGGTGATAAAGCCTAACGTCATAACAACGACAAGTGAAAATATAATTAGATCCACGTGAGACAAAAAGATCATCCCCTTATATGATTTTTGTGATTTTTTACACTAATACTTCTCTATCTAAAAATGATTATATACCATATATAGGTATTTTCAAAATCAAATGTCAAAGGCTCAAATTTGTCGGTCACCTCGCGGCATCATGCTCTCCGCCTCCGTCCGCCTTTTCCACGCGTCACGCGTTACTGATCACTCATTACGCGTCACTGTTTTGTTTTTGCCATAGGCTATTTGCCATTCGCCATATGCTGCTTTCTTTCTCCAATCCCTAACTTGACTTGATCCTTTCTAATATGTTATTCTATTTATAGAAAATCATTTTCTATAAAGAGGGGAGAACCGATGAAAATCAAAATTTTGTTAATTTTTTTATTTGCTGTCGGAATTTTGGCCTTTGGAAAGTTAAGCGTAATTACCACAATTCCACCGTTAGGCTATATGGTCTCTACCGTTGGCGGGAGTGCCGTTGAGGTAAGTGTGCTTGAAAAGCCGGGAGATAATCCTCATAATTTCAATCTCACACCCCAGCAGGCCGTATACATTTCTAAATCAGATGTATTTGTAGATTTGGGCCTTGAAGAAGATGCCTGGATAGGCGATAGGGTGAAAGCGATAAATCCTTCGGTAAAGGTCGTGGATGCCACACAGAATCTCTCCCAGTTTTTAATAGGGGAAAACGGATCGTATAATCCTCACGTCTGGCTTGATGTGAAACTATACGAGATGATGACCATCAACGTTTACGATGCCCTTGTAAAGGCCGATCCGAAAGATCAAGCGATTTTTTGCGTAAACTTTGGCAAGTTCATCCTATCACTGAATCAACTTAACGAACAAATAACAACTCGACTCGATGCTGTAAAGGGCAAGCCGTTTGTCGCGCAACATCCGGCATGGGATTATTTTGCCCGCGCATATGGACTTGGTAGGGAATATTCCCTCGAAAATGATGCAGGCCAATCGATAGGACCTCAAGATTATCAAAAAATCATAGATGCGATGAAGAAATACGGTATAAGGTCGATAATAGGAGATCCCGTCACGCCTTCAAAATTAGCAGATCAATTGTCAAATCAAACAGGTGCAAAGGTAATAAGCATAAATCCGATCTTCACTTTTAACTATTTTGATCTCATGAACGCAATAACAAATGGATTTTTAGAGGCTCTGAAATGATAAAGATAGACTCTTTGACTGTAAGATATGATGAAATAGAGGCCCTTTCAAATCTTTCGTTAACACTTGAAGATGTCAAGTTTCACGCGATTATGGGACCTAACGGCGGCGGAAAGACGACGTTTATAAAAGCACTTGTCGGGCTGTTGCCTTACGAAGGAAAGATCGAGATAGACGGTATCGAACACAAACAATACCTTAAAAGAAATTCGATAGGTTATCTTGCCCAAAGAGGATCTCAATTTTCGTCATTTCCGATAACAGCCCTTGAGGTTGTCGAAATGGGAAGGTATAGATTCAAAGAGTCCAAAAAATTGCGAAAGCAGAAGGCTTTTGAATTCCTCAAAGTGTTAGAGATGGAGAATTTTGCAGATAAAAGCATAGAGGAATTGAGCGGTGGCCAGCAGCAAAGGGTGCTTATGGCAAGATCGCTTGCGACGGAATCAAAAATTCTTGTCTTAGACGAACCCTTAACCGGCATGGATCCGAAGGCCCAATCTTTGTTTTACGATATGATAAAGCGTATAAAAGATGAATTCAAATTGACGATCATAATGTCAAGCCACGATGTCGGGTTTACTTCCGAGTACGCCGACAACATCGTGTGTATAAACAGAGAACTTGTACCTCATGACAAATCGGCAAAAGTTTTGAGTTGCACGGAAGTGTCTCAACTTTACGGTCCAAAAATAGGGATGGTGGAGCATCACCATCTGCATTCGGAAAAAGACGATGTTTGACTTTTTTGGCCTTTTCTTCATACAAAGAGCCTTTATAATAGGATCGATTATCGCCGTCGTGGGAGGGTTGATAGGGCCTTTCGTGTTTTACAGGAAAATGGCTTTTATGGGCGTTGGCATCGCCCACGGTACATTTGCGGGCATAGCGCTTGGCATATTGATAGGGGTTTCTCCTTTGCCGGTGGCCATAATTTTTGCAATAGGTTTGGGGATCTTCATCGGCTTTATAAGCAAGACGGGTAAAATATCCGAAGACGTTTCGATAGGAATACTCTTTTCTTTTGCGATGGGACTGGGAATCTTTTTGATAAGCATATCTCCGGGCTACCATACGGATATAATGGGTTATCTTTTTGGCGATATACTTGCCATTTCGAATTACGATATGTATCTTGCCATCATCGTTTTGATACTCGTCTTTTTATGGTACATGATAAGATCCCGTCAGATGAAATACATGACCTTCGACGAGGATTTCGCAAAAATATCCGGTGTGCCGGTCGGCATAGATTATTACATTTTCATGGCACTGATCTCGCTTGTGATAGTTATCATAGTCAATTTTGTGGGGGTCATTTTGGCAAGTTCAATAATAATAGCGCCTGCCGCTGCTTCAAAGTTGGTTGTTAAAAGGTTCTCCGCCATGGTCATTTTATCAATGATATTTGGGGAAATTGCCATATTTTCAGGAATAACTTTCTCTTACTATTTGAATATTTCTTCCGGACCTTCGATAGTCTTCTTCATAACCTTTGTCTTCATTTTAAGCCTGATATTCAACAAAATAAAGCGTGCATTTAACAAAAAACGCGCATATGACCTGAAAAACAACACGTGGCAAAGAAATGTTTGAACGCTTGAAATGCAAATATGTTGTATGGTAGAATATAACTTGTCATTGCGCGGTTGTGTAATGGTAGCACACGGGACTTTGGATCCCGGCGTGGAGGTTCGAATCCTCCCCGCGCAACCAGATTAGCGGTTTTCAAAATTATTCTCTAAAAATTCTCTGGCTTTTTCAACTATCTCCGCGGGCAATCCGAGTATTCCCGCTATTTTTATCGCATCACCGTAATTTACGATATCGCCGTTTATGAGATGATGATTTATCTTGGAATTCAAATTTCGGGCGTTTATTTCGCCTTCAAAATTTATCATACCTATCGTATATTTGTCACATTTAACCTTTTCTATCGTACGTCTGAAATGTGTTACCATCACCGAAAAATGCTTCGAATATGAAAGATATTCCGCAAGAGCCGTGGCAAGTGCTTCCCCTTCGTATGGATTTGTGCCGGATCCAAATTCGTCTACCAAGATCAACCCTTTTCTGTTCATCTTCAAAGTATCCGACATCCTGTCTATTTGGCTTGCAAATCCTGAAAGGCCCAAACTTTGAGATGAAGATCCGACAAATCTTACCCAATCTATTTCAGGCAAAACGGCGGATTTTGCTGGCACTAAAAAGCCGTGCATTGCCAGCGCACATGAAATGGCCAGAGTTCTGAGCACGGTTGTTTTTCCGCCCATGTTGGGGCCGAAGATCATGGTCAATCCTTGAGAAAATTTTCCACTTAGGGGGACGTATTCAAAATTATCTTTTTTAACGAGATTTGAGACAACCGGATGAAAAGATTCTTCAAGATTTATTTCTTTTCCGAATTGAGGGAACACATATCCGTCCTTGATGGCTTTGACTCGCGCCAAGGCAACGTCAAAGTCCGCTATTTTTTTTATCTCTGCTTTTATAAGCGTTATCCACTGTTCGACCGCTTTTGAAAGGCGTTTTATCTCTTCGTCTTCTGCAATTTTTATCTCTTCTTCGAGTGCGTGAAGTTCATTTTCTTTGACCATTATTTCCTCGGTCGGCCTTACGACAAGGGTATAAGTTTTCATCCCTTCTCTTTCGATCATGACAAAGTTTGAATCGATAAGTGCTCCGGCTTTATCCCTTTCGATCACAAAACGTCTGTCACCAAGGTCGAAATTGAATTTTTCCGAGATGAATTTAATCCTTTCTTTGTAAAGTCCGTCTATTCTTCTTTTGAGGCTTTTGTGTTTCTCTATCAAAGCATCGATCAATTCATTTTCAGGCATAAAAGAAAATGATCCGCTTTGTTTGGGATCGAGTAATTCCCACAACTCATCGAGATCTCCAAAAAAATCGGCGACGCATCCGGAAAGTTGTTTGAGTATTTTATGATGATGCACGAATCTTTTTATCTCGAAGAGATCAACGTCTGTCGATGTGCCGTTTTCTATCGATAACATGCTGCCGGATATTTCATGAAAATCTCGAAGGATATTTTCGATTCTGACGCGATTGTATTCGCATGCTTTCACCTTTGAAAGGAATTCAAAGTGACCACGAAGTTCTTCTCCTTTCAAAGGCAAAAGATTGGCGCTGATTCCAAACACACTTACAGGTTTATAAAAAGACACAACTTCATCAAAAAAACAAAATCTTTTCGTTTCTTCGTCTATGAATTCCACTTCAGAAATATATCTTGGAGAATTTTTCCCTAACGTAATTCATGAAAAATTTATGGTTAAGCGGCTCTCCGGTAACTTTGATCAAAAGATCTTTCGGATCATACAGGGCACCGAATTTGTGTATTTTTTCTCTTTGCCACTCTCTCAACACCTTTAAGTTGCCATTCGCGATCTCTGAATCAAGATTCGGGATCTCTTTTTTTGCGGTGAAAAAGAACTGCGATGCATAAAGATTCCCAAGCATATATGAAGGAAAATATCCAAGTTGTCCGCCTGACCAATGAACGTCTTGAAGCACTCCGTGCGCATCGTCGGGTACGTCTATTCCAAGGTACGCTTTCATCTTTTCATTCCATACATCGGGCAGATCCGCGACCTTGATCCTATCATTTATGAGGGCTTCTTCTATTTCAAACCTGACCATTATATGTAAATTGTAAGTTACCTCATCGGATTCGATTCTTATCAAAGAAGGTTTGGTAAGGTTAATTGCCCTGTAAAATTCGTCAGAAGAGACATTTTTGAACTGGGGAAAGATGTCGCACAATTTAGGAAAGAAAAAATTCCAGAACGGCTGCGATCTGCCAACAAGATTTTCCCATGTTCTTGATTGCGATTCATGGATTCCCATAGATGCTCCGCTGTAAATCGGCATCCATTTGTACGCTTCCGAAACGCCTTGCTCGTAGAGCGCATGACCTCCTTCGTGCATGGTGGAAAATAAAGCCGATGTCATATCGTCTAAATGATAATTCGTCGTGATTCTTACGTCTCCGAAACCCATTCCAATCGTAAATGGATGAACGGTTTCATCTATGCGACCGCCTTTGAAATCGTATCCCATCGCATCAAGTACTTCCCGGGACAATTTCTCCTGTGAACTTTTGTCAAAATTCCCGCTCAAAATCGATGTGTCGGGGGCTTTACCTTTTGAATTCAAATCTTTTATGAACGGAACGAGTTCTGCTTTCAGCCCTGCTATTATTTTGTTGAGATCTTTTGTCGTCATTGAAGGTTCGTAATCTTCGAGAAGGGCATCGTATTTGTTTTCTTCATAACCGTAGTATTCGACAAATTCTTTGAGATATCCGACTATTTCTTCAAGGTAGGGTTTAAATTTGGAAAAGTTAGATTCTGCTTTTGCTTCCTGCCATACGTTTTCTCCCTTCGAACAGGCAATGGTAAATTTTTCAAACTTGTCCGGCGGTATGGCGGAGATGCGTCTGTATTCCTTCGTTACAAGGTAAACATTTCTCCTGTCTATTTCGCTCAATTTTTCGTTTACCTTGGGCCTGTTAAAATATTCGACAAAAGCAGCCATTTTGGGAGAGGTTCCCATATCGAACATCGTTCTTGCAAGTTTACCTGCAACCTCCGATCTATCCATTGCGGCTTTGGGAGGCATTTTCGTTCTCATGTCCCATTCAACAAGGGCATAGGCTGCCTTGAACTTTGCTATTTCCTTGTTGTAATCGTAAAATTCTTTTATTTCCATTTCGATCACCCCTTCAGCAATTTTCGTGATATCTCGTTTTGCCTCTTGATAAGATAATCTATGTCTTCAACCTTTAAATTCCCATCTTCAACGATTACCCTTCCGTTTACCATGTTGAAATTCACTTTCTGCGCATCGCACATGATGATTGCCCCGACAGGATCGTCAAGACCTCCGGCAAATGCGAGTTTGTTCATGTCAAACATCACCAAATCAGCGGCCTTTCCAACTTCTATCGATCCTATGTAATCATCCATTCTCAGTACCCTTGCGCCGCCCATCGAAGCCATCTCGAGTGCCTCTTTCGGTGTCATGGCATCCGGCCCGTACTTTACCCTTTGAAGCAGCATGGCATTTCTTGCCTCTAAAATCATGTTGGAGGTATCGTTGGATGCGCTACCGTCAATTCCAAGGGAAAGTCTCATACCTTTCATTTTGGAAATAGGTGCGATTCCGGAACCCAGTCTCATGTTTGAAGTCGGACAATGCGAGATCCCCACATCGTTTGCTTTCATCTTTTCAATGTCCCGATCACTCACATGGACCGTATGCGCAAACCACACCTGCGGGTTAAGCCAGCCTAACTTTTCCATGTAATCGACGGGCCTGAGGCCAAACTTTTCAAGGCAAAATTCCTCTTCGTCTTTGGTTTCGGCAAGATGTGTGTGCAAAAGTACGCCATGCTTTTTAGCCATTTCAAGAGTTTTGATCATTAAAGATTCCGTAACGGAGAAAGGAGAGCATGGAGCAAGCGCTATTCTTGTCATTGCGTATTTCGATCTATCATGGTATTTTGAAATGACCCTTTCGTATTCCGAAAGGATTTCATTTTCATCCTGCACGACAGAATCGGGAGGAAGTCCTCCGTCTTTTTTTGACATCGACATGGATCCTCTTGTCGGATGAAATCTGAGGCCAACGTGTGAAACTCCTTTGATCTCCTCATCGAAGATCGCATTTCTGCCGTAAGGATAAAGGTAAAGCATATCGCTCGATGTTGTTACGCCGCTTAAGGCCATTTCACAGGATGCAATGGTTGCGCTCACGTATGAAGACTCTTCATCCAGATTTTTCCATATTTCGTAAAGATTGACAAGCCAATCGAACAATTTGGCACTCTGGACGGATTTAACATTCCTCGTTAAAGTTTGGTAAAAGTGATGATGTGTGTTTACAAAACCGGGAAGCATGACCATGTTTGAACAATCGACGATCCTATCGAATTTCCCTTCGGGCTGAACTTTACCCACATAAGTTATAACGTTATCATCAACAACTACACATGCATCTTCAATTTCCCCTTGCTTTGAAAGTGTTTCGAGGAAATTTATGTCTTTGAAAAGGTACTTCAATTGTACCCCTCCCGTTTCCTGTATTCAAGTATCATTTTATCGGTTTCGCCAACGACTTTTTGCTGATCTTCCCAGTATTTCTGATCAACTTGAGAGTTAAGTTCTTCGACTGTTTTTCCCTGCTGCTCGACCCATGTGTAATACTTCAAATTATGCCATCTGCGTCTATTTTCAAGGGTGCCTTCGAAGAGCCAGTCTGTTTTGACGCCCATAAATATAGAATTGAACCTCGATTTTGCCTCCGCAAGATCCATCTTTCCGTATTGTTTGTCAAGATCTGCCATGACCGAATGGTACCTGTCTATCGTATCCGTTGCTATCGTGATTATATTATCGTTTGGCCCAAATTTGTACTCTTTGGCAACCTTTATGGCGCCCAGCACGTTTGCAACGCCTGATATTCCAAAGATCGTTGACATTTCTTCTACAGCCTTTGGATCTATGAAACCTTTCAGAAATTTTTTACCGACCTCATCTGTCAACAGTTGAAGTCCTTTCTTTGATTCCATATCATCAATCGCGACAACCGCGTCTGAATTCATGACGTTGTGTATCCACGTCACGTGCTTGTCCCCTATTCCTTGAATATCATGGGTTCCATAGCCGTTCATGGAGATCGTAGGACATTGTATGGGCTCAAGCGTTACCACTTTTGCATCGCCGAAGACCTGTTTTACCCTATCGCCGCATGCTATGGTGCCTGCCGATCCCACTCCGGAAACAACGGCAGCGATTTTACCATTTCCTATTTTTTCACGTTGAACAAGTTCTACCATCGTATTGCCGGTAACGTAATAGTGAAACCTGTAATTTCCAAATTCGCTGAATTGATTCAATATTCTGACTTTTTCCGGATCTTTAGACCAAATTTCTTTCGATTTATCGTAAATTTCTTTTACATTCGATTCTGATCCCGGAGTGGCGATAACCCTTGCACCGTAAGCGTTTATTATTTGAAATCTTTCCTTACTCATGCCTTCCGGAAGGATGACTATCGTATCGAATTTCATCCTGCATCCCACCCATGCCCCGCCTATGCCGTAATTACCTGTGGATGGCCATATCAAAGTGTTGTAAGATGGGTCAACTTCATTTCTTATGACTTTTTCAACCAAAATGGAATATGTCGCTCCCACTTTATGACTTCCCGTTGGAAAATCACGTCCGTACATGACTATTATGTTTGCGTCGACACCCGTCAATGTCTTTGGAAGCACCACGTATTTTATTTTGTTATCGGAACCGCGCCATGTTATGTTGAAAAAGTTTATAGGATCCAAAGGATCTTCTCTCATCTTCTCAAGTGCAATTTTCCTTACTTTGGGATCGATCTTGTCAGGATGTAACATTTCTTCAAACGTGGGACCTATTACCTTTTTAGAACTCATTGTTATTCCTCCTCTATAAGATTTAGCACATATTCCTGCGTTGCAGGTATGCTTTTAACCCTTTTCCCTATCGCATTTGATATACCATTTGCCACTGCCGCCGGTGCCGGCATTAAAGATGGTTCTCCTATTCCTTTTGCACCGAAAGGACCTTGTGAAAATTCATCTTCGACGAAATCTATTTTTATGCTTTGCGGGATATCATTTATCGTCGGAATTATGTAGGTACTGAAGTTGTCTGTCAATATCTTTCCATCCCGCATCTTTATTTCTTCGTATAAAGCGTACCCCATTCCCTGTACAAATCCACCTTCAACCTGACCCGTAAGGCCGACGGGATTTAAAGCCTTACCGACATCGTGAGAGGTGAACACATCAACAACGGACGTCCTGCCAGTCAGCATATCGACTTCAACAACCACTATTTGCGTTGCGTAAGAATACGTAAGATATGCCTCCCCGAGGCCTGTTTTTGGATCCCAGTTGAGTTTCGGAGATTTAAACCAACTACTCGATATAAGGTTAACGTTTGAATTGTAACAAATGCCTACAATTTCTTCAAATGTCATCTTCACATCGCCGGAAAAGATCACTCCGTCTTTTATGGTCACTTCTTCTTCATCCACATCTTTGATCTTTGAAAACATAGAGAGTATCTTACTTTTTATCTGTTCACACGCTTCCTTCACGGCATTTCCGCTGAACAAGGTCGCGCGTGACGCAACCGTAGGACCGCTGTCCTGAACGTAAGAGGTGTCCGTGTTCTCAACGGATATTTTTTCAAATTTTTGTCCCAGCGTTTCTGCCGCTATCATGGCCAGCACGGTTTTCATACCCTGACCCATTTCGGTGTTTCCAACATGAATGCTTACGCTTCCGTCTCTTTGAATCTGAACAAGCGCACCGGCGGCATCCAAAGATTGACCGGCTGCTCCAAGTGCTACACCGTAAATTATGTGTGAAACACCTATGCCTCTCTTTTTGAACCTGTTCTTTGAATTGAATTCAGAAACGGATTTTTTCAAATTCTCGTAATCGGCTAATTTTATCGCATGCATTATCGTTTCAACAGCGCCAACTGATTCGGTCAAAAGATGATCTGTCGATGTTTTACTGCCCACCTTGAGCGCATTTTTCAATCTTAAGTCTATTGGATCGATTCCAAGTTGTTTTGAAGATTCATCCATTATCGATTCTATCGCAAAAAGCACCTGTGGGCTTCCAAAACCTCTGAATGCACCGCATGGAACTTTGTTTGTGTAAACTCCGTCTATATCAACCTTTACATTCGGCACATCGTAAGCGCCGGCGGCATGGACAAGACTTCTGTACATCACTATGGGCGATAATGTGGCGTAAGCACCGATATCCATGTGGGCTTTTATCTCCATTGCAACCAATCTGCCGTCTTTTTTAAATCCAACTTTGTAATGAGATTTTATAGGATGCCTTTTGCTTGTGAACTGGATATCCACCTCTCTCGAGTAGGAAAGCAAAACAGGTCTTTTCGTATGGTAAGCAAGCAAAGCACATTGTGCCGCCACGTAGGAAGGCACATCTTCTTTTCCTCCAAAGGCACCTCCGGTGTCAGATTGAACTATCCTGATCGAATTCATGGAAATGCCAAGTATTTTAGGAACAGCATTTTGAACGTAATACGGGCATTGCATCGAACCGTAAATCGTCATTCCGGAAGGTTCTGGAACCGCAAATATCCCTTGCGTTTCAAGATAAGCATGCTCTTGATAGTCCGCAAAAAAATCATCTTCGATTATCATGTCGGATTGTTTGAATCCTTCTTCAACATTTCCCTTTCTTATCTTCTTAGATGTGAGGATATTTCCGGATTCATGAACTTTTATTTCATTTTTCAGAGATTCCTCGATTGATAAAACCGGCGGGAGGTCTTCGTATTCAACCTCAACCGCATCTGCAGCCATGTTAGCGATCTGCTGGCTTTCGGCTGCAACAAGCGCAACGACATCTCCGAAGTACCTGACTTCTTCTCCGATGGGTACAAGGCAAGGCATATCTTCAACGACTTCTCCAAGTTGATTCTCGCCAGGAATATCTTTGTAAGTCAGGACCGCCTTGACACCATTTATTTTTTTCGCTTTATCGGTGTTTATCCGCTTAAGACGAGCGCGTGAATGCTTCGAAAGCACAAGCGCACCGTAAAGCATCCCTTTGAATTCGTAATCCGAGACAAATTTACTCTCACCTTTCACTTTTTGAATCGCGTCAACGCGTTTTACCTTTTTTCCGATCGTCGTCATTTCAGAAGTTTTAGTTTCCATTTGGTACCCCCTCAAATACCGATATTCACGAAATTACCCTTGGTAACATCCACAAGTCCGAAATTTGTTATCCTCAATTTCGGTATGACAGCAAGTTGAACAAAAGATAACACCATAAATGGATCATTTATTATACACCCGATCGATCTTGCCGCTTCCTTCAATTCCTTTATTTTTTTAACAACTTCTTCTGTTGTCAGGGAAGACATAAGACCTCCTATTGAAAGGGGAAGTTTGGCTATGATATGTCCGTTGCTTGAAACGACAATTCCACCTTTCATATTCAAAATTTCATTTATGGCCAAAACCATGTCAAGATCATTTGTTCCGACGACAGACATGTTGTGAGAATCATGGCCGACGGATGTCGCTATCGCACCGTTTTTGATTCCAAAGCCCGTAACGGCACCTGCGAATACCGACTTTTCCGCGGAATATCTCGATACAACTGCAATTTTAAGCAAATCGTTTTTAACGTCGGGCACTTTTGCGGGCGGGATATCAAAAATTTCTTCGGAAGTCACTATGCTATCGTTGAAAACTCTTATGGATCTTGTTTGATTTCCATTTGAAAGTATCGTCAGATCATCTTCTTCAATTTTCGTGATTTTGAAATTGCCGTCCAACTTCTGTTCGATGTTGTTTCCAACGACATCCGTTGTCAATTTACCGTCGCGGGCAATTATCTTTGAATCTTTTATGACGATCTTCGGGAAAAAATTTTCAAGAGATTCCGTTACAACCATATCTGCCTTGTAAGATGGCGCTATCGCTCCCATACTTCTAAGGCCGTAAAACTGGGCTGAATTTATCGTTGCCATTCTTATCGCAATGATGGGATCGATTCCCTTTGATATCGCACGTCTTACCATGTTATCTATATGACCATCTTTTACTATATCGTCTGGATGACGGTCATCGGTGCAAAAAGAGAAAAATCTCTCGTTTTGCGCGGTAACGGCATCTATCAGATCATCAAGATTTCTCGCAACGCTTCCTTCTCTGATTAAAACCTGCATGCCACGGGATATTTTTTCAAGTGCTTCTGATTCATTTGTGCATTCATGATCTGTTCTTATGAAGGCCGACGCGTAAGCGTTAAGGCTCTTGCCTGAAAGTCCCGGAGCATGACCGTCTATTTTTTTGTAAAGATGTCTTATTATCTCTATCTTTGTCATAAGATCTCTGTCGGTGTTTATAACGCCCGGATAATTCATGACCTCTCCCAGTCCGAGTACCCTTGGATATTTTGTGACAAGTGCTATTGTGTCTATCGAGGTTATTTCAGATCCGCTCGTCTCCATCTTCGTGGTCGGAACGCAAGACGGGATCATCATGTAAATGTTAAGTGGAATTCCTTCGGTGTATTGAAGCATGTATTCAATGCCAGTCGTACCGATAACGTTCGCAATCTCATGTGGGTCGGCAATGATAGTGGTTGTTCCTCTTGGCAAAATCGTCCTTGCGAATTCAACCGGATCTACCATTGAACTTTCGATGTGCACGTGGGCGTCTATTAAACCGGGAACAACGTAATTACCTTCCAGGTCTATGACCTTTTTGCCCGATCTGTAATCTCCCACTCCGGCGATTCTCTTCCTGTAAAGTGCTATGTTACCCTCTTCTATATTTCCAGTAAATACATTGACAATTTTGCAATTTGTCAAAAGTACGTCGGCAGGCACTTTCCCAAGGGCAACAGGGATTATCTCTTCAATTTTCATGTTTAAAAGCCCCTCTTTTTACCGCTACTCTGACGTGATCGGCCCTGGCTATGAGCTTTTCACCAGATTTCACTTCTATATGAAAAGAAAACTTTCTATTGCTTTTTTCGATCAAATTTGCAATGACCTTCACTTTCTCGCCCGGCCACGCGGGAGCGACATGATCCAAAGTTACATGCGCTCCAACCGTTATTTCATCATTCGAAAGAAAAGTTTGAGCAAATTCGGAAGCGGTTTCTTCCATCCATGCAAGCACAGTTGGTGTTGACAAAACGTCTGCATTTCCGCTTTTTAACGCGGAGGCAAGATCTTTTTGCGTGACTGTTTTTTCTTTTATCATCTCCATTTTTACACCACCTCTATTCCAAAACCACACATTCCCGGTCCAACATGCGTTGTTATGACTTTACCCGTCATATGAAAGGAAGCATCAACGACTTCATATTTTCCCTTCATCTTTTCAAGCAATTCTTTTGCTTCTGCCTCGGCATTTGCATGTACCATGCATAATATGACCTTAGATCCGAATGGAATGTATTTTCCGGATTGTTCGATAAGCATATCGTAAGCGTGGGACTTCCCTCTTGTCCTCCCAAATGGAATCATCTCTCCGTTTTTGTCTATCCAAACCCCAACTTTGAATTTCAGAACAGTACCGAAAAAGCCCTGAATTTTGGAAACGCGGCCTCCTTTCACAAGAAAAGAAAAGTCTGAAACGTAAAAGATGGCTTGAAATTTGTCTTTTTCTCTGTCGATAACAAGTTGTTGGACTATTTCTTTGGGATTCATTCCTTGATTCGCAAGTTCTCTTGCCCTTCTTGCGACAAGCGGAATGACGGAAGAAGCCAATTTTGTGTCAAAAATCTCAACCGGTATTTTGGCCTCTTTTGCCGCCGTTGCAGCGGAATTAGCCGTGCCCGACATCTTTGAAGATAAGGTCAAAACGACTATACCCTCGTACCCCGATTGCTCTGCATTTCTGTACTTTTGTAAAAACTCAAAAACCGTTGGTTGCGATGTTTTTGGTAATTCCGAAGTCTTTGATATCTTTTCGTAAAAATTCATCAATTCGGATGAATTTCTCGTATCATCTTCCTGAGTTCCATCAGACCATATGACCTTTAAAGGTACCATATCCACGTCTAACTTTTCAAACCAATCCGGAGCCATATCGGCCGTACTATCCACGAATATCTTTATTCGCAAATAGTCCACCTCCATTCTAAACTACGTTTTCAACTTGTTTGTATTATATAGCATTTTAAGCCGGATGTGCTAATCTAAAAATTTGGTGTATAATTATAAAAATCGTGAATAGGGAGGGGGATATCATGCTCAAAGATTTTCGTAATTTTTTGTCTCGCGGAAACGTCTTGGACATGGCTGTTGGAATAATAATAGGTATAGCCTTGGGTTCCGTGGTATCGTCGCTTGTTAACGATATCATAATGCCACCAATAGGTTTACTTATAGGGAAAGTTAACTTTGCGGATCTTTTCGTCAACCTTTCAAACAAACATTATTCTACCCTTGCGGCGGCAAAGGCTGCCGGTGCTCCGACGATAAATTACGGTGTTTTTGTGAACACCATCATCAATTTTTTGATAATCGCGTTCGTCGTGTTTTTGATGATAACTCTCGTCTACAAAACCCAAAAGAAATACCAAAAGCCTGCCGCTCCGGCACCCGTAACGACGAAAAAATGTCCTTACTGCAAAACCGATATACCGATAGATGCCGTGAGATGTCCCAATTGCACCTCCGATCTTTCCAATATTGAAAAAAAATCGTAGGTTCTTCTTTGAGAAGGTGAAGGGGTGGAGGAATTTTCAAGGAAAATCGTGTTTATACTGAAAAAATGTTAATTCCGTCCTTTCATCGATATATCCAGATCATGTCGAAATTAGAAGATACCTTGTCGATTTTGGGTTTTTGGAAAGAAAGGCAGACGGCAGTACTTATAAAAAGATATAACAGGGATATTCCCTGATAAGTCAAAAAATTCAAAGGGAGGTGTTTCTGAAATGTGGCGTAAGATATTACTGTTTTCGGTAGTGGCCGTTTTGGCATCGGCGATTTTTGCCGCACCTGTCACAATTCAATTCTGGCATGCAATGGGAGGTACTGACAGAATTCAACTTTTGCAAAATCTCGCAAATGAATTCATGCAGCAGAATCCGGATATCAAAGTTGACGTTCAATACACAGGTTCTTACACAGACACGATGACAAAGATGATAGCGGCCGTAAGGGCGGGAAATCCACCGGATCTTGCCATGGTATACGACATAGGGACTCAAATGATGATAGACAGCGGTGTGATAATACCCATCCAAAACATGATAGACAAGGATTCGTCCTTTGACATCAACACACTTGTTTCAGCCTCAAGAGGTTATTACACGGTAGGCGGTAAACTTTACAGTTTGCCATTTAACTCTTCAAATCCAGTCATCTTTTACAACAAAACACTTTTTGAAAAAGCGGGTCTCGATCCAAACAACCCACCAACTACATTTGAAGAATTCATCGCCGATGCACAAAAATTAACGGTTAAAGACGCTAACGGCAACACGATACAGTACGGTTTTACCTTCGGTAGTGGAGAGCCTCTTGCATGGTTTTTCGAACAATTCATGGCAGTTCAAAATGCTTTGCTTTTAAACAACAACAACGGCCGCGACGGCAGGGCTACAAAGGCTGTCTTTGCAAATGAATCTGGATTGAGGATCTTCAATTTCTTCAACGACATGATTCAAAATGGGTCTGCTATAAATGCAGGACCGGGCTGGGACAACGCAAGACAAATCTTCATCTCTCAAAGAGCAGCCATGCTCATAACATCTACTTCTGATGTCAACATGATGGTTAAAGCCGCTCAGTCAGGCAATTTTTCACTTGGCGTGATGTTCCTTCCACATCCGTCGGGCATACCTTACGGTGGTGTAATAGTCGGCGGTGCGAGTTTATGGATGGTCAACACCAACAACACTCAAAGAGAAGAAGCAACATGGAAATTCCTTAAATTTCTCGAAAGTGTTGATGCCCAGATTCAATGGAGTACTGGGACGGGATATTTCCCCGTCAACAAAAATGCGATAATAAAACTCATGTATCAGGGATATTACGCTAAAAACCCACCATACCTTGTTACCGTTTTACAACTTCTCATGTCCAACGTTACGCCGGCAACAAGTGGCGGGGCAACAGGAGCGTTTCCGCAGATAAGGACAGCCGTCGATAACGCTTTTGGCAAAATGTTCACCAAAGCGATGACACCACAACAGGCACTTCAATGGGCACAAGATCAGGCCAATCAAGCAATAGCAAATTACAATTCTCTTTATTGATAAGATGAAAGAGGGCACCAAATGATGCCCTCTTTTATACTTAACTTATTTTAAAAGCCGAATAGTCATTTACTTTAAACGTAGGGCAGGATATCCTAAAATTGTGATCGGAATTTAAAGTTGTTCAAAAGAGGTGATTGAATTGTCGAGAAAAATTTTCCCTTACCTTTTGCTTATACCGACATTTTTAATAGTCGTTATCTTCATATATTACCCCGCCTTTCAAACATTCAAACTTAGTTTTTACAAAATGTCCCCGTTTGGAAACAGGTTGTTTTTTACAGGATTTGGGAATTTTTGGTCTCTGTTTACTTCGGGGCAATACATTCAATCGGCATACACAACTTTGATCTTTGTTGTGGTCACGGTGGTCGCAGGCCTTACCATTTCTCTTTTCCTTGCACTCCTTTTGAATCAAAAGGTGCCAGGCATAGGCATATTCAGGACTTTGATCTTTGCCCCTTACGCTGTTTCGCCGGCCGTTGCAGGCACTTTGTGGGCTTTTCTGTTGAGTCCTGTTGCAGGATACATAAGTTATTTGTTTTTGGTACTTTTCAAAGCACAGCCCCAATGGCTTACCACCTATCCTCTTGCCCTCATAGCGATAATGATAGCGACGATATGGAAAAACCTTGGATTCAACATAATATTCTTTCTCGCGGGTCTTCAATCAATTCCGCAAAGTTACTACGAGGCGGCCACAATAGACGGGGCAAACGCATCAAGCAGGTTGATCAAGATAACCATTCCATTGCTTTCTCCGATAACCTTTTACCTGATCGTCATGAATGTAACTTTTACAGCCTTTTCGGCTTTTGCGACGATAGATGTCATGACCCAGGGAGGACCGGCCAACACTACATCTACTTTGATATACAAACTTTACCAGGATGGTTTTGTAAATTTCAACACAGGTTTCGCTTCGGCCGAATCTGTCATTTTAATACTTATAATGGCTGTGTTCACATACCTTTACTTCAAATTTGGCCAGAAGGCGGTGTTTTACCAATGAAAAAAAGTCAAAAGAAAATTCTTAGAACCATTTTAATAGAAATAGGGTTGATAGTGGTTTCAATCATCATCCTGCTTCCAATATTTCTGGCTCTAACAATGAGTCTTAAAAAACCTGCCGAGGTTTTCGTATATCCACCTAAAATCTTTCCAAATTCATTTTACATTCAAAATTACGTAAGTGCTTTTAACTCCATAAATTTAGGAAGGTTAATGCTGAACAGTTTGATAATGGGCATAATCATAACGTTGGGAAAGACTGTCTTTGGGATATTTTCAGGTTATGCTTTTTCAAACTTCAAATTCAAAGGTTCATCTTTGCTTTTTGCCGCTTTGTTTGTAACGCTTTTCATGCCGGCAGAGATGATAATGATAGTTCCGTTATTTCAGATAATGCAGAGTTTCCATTGGGTTAACACTTATTGGGCTTTGACAATACCGTTTTTGGCAAGTGCAACAACAACTTTTTTGATGAGACAACATTTTATGACCGTTCCGAAAGAACTTGAAGACGCGGCCAAAATAGATGGGGCAGGACCGATGAGATTTTTGTTTGAAATACTGGTTCCACTTTCCAAATCTACAATAGGCGGAATTGCCATGATAAATTTCGTTTACGCATGGAATCTTTATCTTTGGCCACTGGTAGTTACAAATTCGAACAACATGGCAACGGCACAGATAGGTTTAAAAATGCTCACAAATGTCGAATCTACAAGCAACTGGGGCGTTATAATGGCAGGCACGCTTATGGTATTGGCACCTACTTTGATTCTTTTCTTTGCGGTTCAAAAGTTATTTGTAAGGGGCATAATAACAACGGGACTAAAAGAGTAACGGGCAAAGAGGTTATGAGTGAAGATTAAACAGCGATGAGGACCGATATTTTCATGCGTTACGTGTGATTTTGAAAAAGCGTAAAGCGTTTTCAGAAGTTATTTTTTCCACCTTTTCGAAAGGTACATCAAAGATCAAAGACAAAGTTTCAACCGCAAATCTCACGTATTTAGGTTCGTTCCTTTTTCCTCTGACAGGTTGGGGAGATAAATACGGGCAATCTGTTTCCGTCAATATCCTTTCTATTGGTGAAAAAGACAGGATTTTTCTGAGATTTTCGTGCTTTTTGTAAGTTGCCATACCGCCAACACCTATGTAAAAGCCAAGATCAAGAAATCTTTTCAAATCCTCATTTTCTCCGTTGAAACTGTGAACAACCGCCGTAAGATCGAAATGTCTCACGATCTCGTAAGCATCGAAATACGCATCTCTTACATGAAGAATGACGGGTAAATTTTTCTTTTTCGCAATTTCAAGTTGCAATTCGAAATATTTTCTTTGCAAATCTCTTGGAGAAAGGTCTCTGTAATAATCAAGCCCTATTTCACCAACCGCCATGACCTTTTTTCGATTTAAAAGTGCTTCTACTTTTTCTTGCCATCCATTTTCAAGATTTACAACATCGTGGGGATGTATACCCACAGAGGCGTAGATTTTATCATGCGTCTCGGCAAATTCGACCGCTTTTTGACTCGAGTCAAGATCAAATCCAATTTCTACGGCGAGTTCCAAACCATCTTTTTCGAAATTTTCAACGATCTGCTCCCTGTCTTGATCGAAATCATCCATCGTAAGGTGCGAATGTGTATCTATCATTCAACTTCACCTGCGAATTCATGTGCTTTGTAAGTTATATTCCCTGCTCCCATGAAAATGTAAAGATCTGCTCGTGTTTTTTTTAAAGTCTCGACAATTTCATCAAGTTTAACAAATTTAGCAGATTTACCTTTAGATTTTATGTCACCGGCAAGCACTTCAGAGCCGATATTGTTTTCATCTTCAAAGGCACCGAAAATTTCCGTTACATATATTTCGTCGGCAAAGGATAGAACATCCGCAAAATATTTTTCGAATTTTGAAAATCTTGTATACCTGTGAGGTTCAAAAATCGCGATTATCTTTTTAAAATAAGGCTTTACAGACATAAGGGCAGATTTCACCTCATCCGGAGTGTGCGCGTAATCATCGATAACTGTCGATTCTCCGTCATGCAAAACCTCAAGCCTTCTTTTTAAGCCCGGATAATCAGACAGTGCCTCTGCGCATTTTTGAAATGGAAGGCCAGCCAAAATGCCACCCGCAATTGCCGTTGTGGCATTTGCGATTTGATGAACTCCGGCAATGTTGAGTGTGGCTGTTACTTCAGCATTGCCGTATTTTACCTTGAAAACTTGTTTTTTAAATTCCGATTCGATGGGCCAGTATTCGATATCCCCACCTTTTCCCACCTTGATGGAGGCATCAAAATCAAAATCGAAAGGTACTGCAGTGTACTTCGCTTTCTTTAAAAAATTCACCACTTTTTCGAATTGCAACTTCGAATCATTTTGATATCTGTCAAGATGATCGTATCTCAAGTTAGTTAAAAGTCCAATTTCAGATTTCACATCTTCCATCTTTGGATCGGATTCATCGACTTCAAAGATAATGCCGCCTTTACCAGATTTAAAGGTACCAAATGTTGAATTAACAGGTATCGCACCACATATCATCATCGGATCCAAACCGTTTTTAGTCGCTAACCATTGAGACATGAAAGTTGTAGAACTTTTCCCGTCTGTGCCGGTAATGCCTATCAACGGATTTATTTTTGAGGTAACAAAATCCATACGTTCGACAACTTCAAAACCGGATTTTTTGAAATCGTCAACAGTTGCTTTCGGAACGGCAGAAGAAACAACGACGATATCAGGATGATCGATGATCTCATTTTTGCCTGTCGTGACTTCTATTCCAAGATCTCGGATGATTTTTATCATCGGTCCGTCGGACAGATCGCATCCTGTAACTTCATAACCGACGTGTTTTGACCAAAGGGCAAGCGCACTTAAGCCCATACCACCTATACCGACAAAATGTATTTTCAAGTTAATGCCTCCACAAATTCTTCATTGATAATGAATCAATCATAGATATTCAATTTTTAAAATTTACTTGGTGTATTTATGTTATCATCTTTTACCAAATTTTAAAAGTGTTTAAATATTAATTTCAAAAAAAAGAAACCTTTAAATCGTTATTCAATGCTATACTTAAACAGAGATAAGAAAGTTTGATGAATATAACTTTATGGAGGCGAATGGTTATGGCAGTTCAAAAAATCAAAGAAGACGTTTTTTCTTTAAGGGCTAACGACTGGGACAGAACACTTTTCGATGAACTCATTCCTCTGCCCGACGGCACAAGTTACAACGCTTACGTTGTTAAGGGGAAGAACAAGATCGTACTCATCGACACCGTGGATCCCAGAAAAACAAAAGAACTCATCGAAGATTTGAAAAGTTTGGATTTGCACCGGATCGATTACATCGTATCCCAGCATTCCGAGCAGGATCATTCCGGATCCATTCCTGAAATTTTGAAGATGTATCCCATGACCGAAGTTGTCACAAACAAAAAAGGAAAGGAATTCTTGACCGAACTTGTGAAGGTACCAGAAGACAAATTTTTGGTCATCGAAGACATGGGTACAATGGACATTGGCGGGAAAACTTTAAAGTTCATCTTCACACCGTGGGTTCACTGGCCCGAGACTTTTTCGACTTACCTTGAGGAGGATAAAATACTTTTCACATGCGATTTTTTTGGATCTCACATAGCCACAAACGATCTTTTCGCAACGAATGAAGGTAAAGTAATGGAGGCGGCCAAAAGGTATTATTCGGAGATAATGGTGCCGTTCAGAACCTCCATAAGATCAAATCTTCAAAAGATAAAAGATTTTGACTTCGAGATAATAGCACCGTCCCATGGATGCATTTATCAAAATCCAAAGATGATAATGGATGCCTACGGTGACTGGTCTTCTGAAGAAGTCAAAAATGTTGTCGTCATTCCATATCTCTCAATGCACGGAAGCATTCAAAAGTTCGTCGATCGTTTTGTAAGAAAACTCCAAGAGAAAGGAATCGACGCAAGGCCATTTGACGTCGTAACCGCAGACATAGGCAACATGGCAATGGCTTTAATAGACGCGGCAACGATAGTTATTGCATCTCCGACAATGCTTAGCGGGGTCCATCCGAAGATCGCTTACGTCGCATATTTGGCAAATGTGTTAAGGCCGAAGGCAAAGTTCGCATCCGTGATAGGTTCTTACGACTGGGGAGGACGCGAGGTCGATGTACTTTCAGGTTTACTGGGCAATTTGAAGGTTGAGATGATACCGCCTGTACTCATAAAAGGAGACGGCAGGGAGGAAGATTTGAAAGGAATAGATGATCTTGCAGAACGAATCTCTCAAAAACACAGATCGATCAACCTCTAAGCACAGATTTCGTCACCGTCATCACATGCACCTTTTCGGTCCCGCATGGCTTACCATGATGGCCGATATGGATGCCGCAAGCACGATAAGCGCGGCCGAAGTGGGTGCAACGTTTAAATATGGACTGATATGGTTTATGTTATTGCTTATAATTCCGCTTTTTTTCATTCAAGAAGCGGCGGGCAGAATAGGCGTCGTGACACAGCAAGGGCTCGGAACGGTGATAAGAAAGCATTACTCAAAAAGTACTGCCCTTGCGCTTACGATTCCCATGGTTATAACGGACGTTATAACCTACATCGCCGAATATGCAGGCATAGCGATAGGACTTAAGATTTTTGGAATATCTCCTTTCATATCTTTGCCCGTCGTTTTTGTTTTACACATCCTGCTTATAACGAAAAGAAAATACGCCCAATTCGAGAAACTCCTGCTTGCAATCTCGGGCGTTTTGATAACGACATTCGTGATCACTTTGATTTTCAGGGGAATCAAACCGTACTCGCCTGTCTACATTCTTCCGTCAACTTCTTTCTTCTTCATGCTTGCGGTGACCGTTGGAGCCGTGGTAATGCCTTTTATGCTCTTTTTTCAGGCTTCGGCTGCGGGAGAAAAGGTCTCGTCCGCACGTGAACACTTAGGTGAAGAGGGAGAGACGTATTTGAAAAGAAAGGCCCTTTCCCTTTCAAAAAAGGAAACTTTGATAGGGGCAATAGTCACGGAGATTTTGATGGTTGTGGTTGAAATGGTCGCCACCGGTATCGATCCATCCGATAATCTCATGTCACCCAAAGAACTCTCGACGATACTCTCTTCGATAGCCGGCCCTCTTTCTCCTTACATATTCGGTATAGGACTTGCCGCCGCAGGCTTCCTTGCGCTTGTGGTTGTATCTTTGGGAAGTGCATGGGGCTTTGTGGAAGCGGCAAACATTCCAAAGGATAAAGCATGGATAGTGTACGTGCTTGAAAGTTTGCCGGCAGTTTTTGTTCCGATGATCTTCAGTTCGGATCTTATAAATTTCATGCTTAATTTGATGGTTGTCTTTGTTTTCGTGCTCATAGGTCCGGGAATAATGGTAGGCGTTATTTCTTCAAACAAAAAGATCATGGGAGAATACGTATCCAACAAAAAATGGAAAGCATTTTACTGGGGAAGTCTTTCATTTGTTTTGATCTTTGGATTTATAGCCTTAAAGAGTCTGTGAGGGAAAAATGGAAAATATAAATGATTTGAGCAGCAGTTTTCAAGATTATCTTTTGGATATATTGAAATTGGGCGATGAAAAGAAAGTCGTAAGGTTAAAAGATATAGCCGAAAAAAGAAAGGTGAAAATGCCTGCGGTAAATGTGATGTTGAAAAAAATGGAGAAGGCGGGACTCATCGTCCACGAAAATTACGGGTACGTTGAATTGACGGAAAAAGGGATGGAACTCGCAGCACAAATAGAAAAAAGGCACAAAGTGCTTTACAAATTTTTAAAAGACATTCTTAATTTACCTCAAGAAATTGCAGAAAAAGACGCTCACAAGATAGAGCATGATCTTGATGAAAAAGCGATCAAAAATATCTCTGCTTTTATGGAATTCGTGGATCTCATGGAGAAGAAATTTCACACGCGCGAGTGTTTTTGTTTCTCATATTTTTCGGAAAATGGCGATCTTCCATCCGAAGACGTGTGTAAAACACGTTTGTTGTTAAGGTTCAAAGATGAGCCAAAAAACAGTAAATAGATAGAGAGGTGATTTAAATGAAGATTGGAATTATAGGACTTGGTCGAATGGGTATGAATATGGCTCGCAGGCTTTTAAAAAACGGTCATGAGGTTGTCGCCTACAACAGAACTTTTGAAAAAACTCAAGAGATTGAAAAGGAAGGCGCGATTGGCGCTCAAACTCTCGATGAACTTGTAAATCATTTAAGCGAGCGTAGGATTGTCTGGATAATGCTTCCTGCCGGTAATCCGACCGATGAATACGTTGAAATGCTCTCCAAAATTTTATCAAAGGGAGATATGATAATAGACGGTAGCAATGGATTTTACAAGGATGATTTAAGACGTGCGGCATACCTTGAAAAGTCAGGGATTAACTACGTCGACGCGGGTGTCTCGGGTGGAATATGGGGTTTGGAAGTTGGTTATTGCACTATGATAGGTGGTAAATTGGAAGATTTCAAATACATCGAGCCTATTTTGAAAGCACTTGCTCCAGAAGAAGGTTATATGTATTGCGGTGACACAGGTTCAGGTCACTACACAAAGATGATTCACAACGGCATCGAATATGCACTGATGGAATCCTACGGAGAAGGTTTTGAAATTTTGAAATCTTCACCTTACGGGGCAAATCTTGATCTCAACAAGGTCGCACATATTTGGAATCACGGCAGTGTCATCAGATCATGGCTTTTAGAACTCTTAGAATCAGCATTTGAAGAGGATGGTACACTTTCTAACATAAAAGGATATGTCGATGATTCAGGAGAAGGCCGCTGGACTGTCAAAGAAGCGGTTGATCTCGGAGTATCGGCGAATGTAATAGCCTATTCTCTGTTCAAAAGATTTGAATCAAGGCAAGATGATCTTTTCTCCGATAAAGTTATAGCGGCGCTGAGAAAAGAATTTGGCGGCCATAAAATTTACAAAGAAGATGATAAAATTGATCCAACCGGAGAAAAAGATCTTAACATGTAAAGATTTTTTCTGCACGGAATCGCTCCCAAAACCCACAGGCATAATAATTTTTGGTGCATCCGGAGATCTGACACATAGAAAATTGATCCCGTCGCTTTTCGGTTTGTTTTTGAAAGATTTGCTTCCGAAAAATTTTTACATTCTCGGAATAGCGCGCACCAATTTCACGGACGATGAGTTTAGAGAAAAAATAATCTCTGAATTGTCAAATGAGGATAATACCTCTAACGGCGACAAAATTCAAGCATTCTCGAAAAGGTGCTTTTATCTTTCAGGAGATTATGAATCACTTTCTTTGTATTCCGATCTTAAATGGAGCATTAAAAGCCTCGATAAAGAATTTTATACCGATAGAAACAGGATATTCTACATGGCCGTTCCTCCGGATCTTTACACCCCTATAATAGATAACCTTGGGGATTTAGGTTTAACTTACGACGACGATTCATCTTATTCGAGAGTCATCGTTGAAAAACCATTTGGGTTCGATCTTGAAAGTGCTGTGGAACTTGATAAAAAACTGCACCTTGTCTTAAGGGAAGATCAGATTTACAGAATAGATCATTATCTTGGAAAAGAAACGGTGCAGAACATACTGATCTTCAGATTCGCAAATTCTCTTTTTGAACCCGTATGGAATAACCGTTACATAGACAACTTTCAAATAACCGTAGCAGAAGATCTTGGCGTTGAACATAGAGCCGGATATTACGATCACGCGGGAGTTATAAGAGATATGTTTCAAAACCACATGATGCAACTTTTATCCCTTGTTGCGATGGAACCACCCGCATCATTTGATGCGGATGGAGTTCATGATGAGAAGATAAAATTGTTTAGATCTGTAAGAAAATTTCCGGAAAATGAATTGAACAGGTGGATAATCCGCGGGCAATATGGGGCAGGAGAAATAGATGGCAAAGAAGTGGTCGAATACCGTCATGAAAAAGGAGTGAATCCGGAATCCAAAACAGAAACATTTGCAACGGGAAAATTTTTAATAGATAACTGGAGATGGAGCGGTGTGCCATTTTACATGAGATCTGGCAAAAGACTTCAAAAAAGGGTAAGCGAAATAGTCGTAACGTTTAAACATGTTCCTCATTCCATCTTCCCGCAACTCTCCACTGATAACATACCGCCGAATATTTTAAGAATAAACATCCAGCCGGAGGAAGGTATAGTTTTGTCTTTTCAGGCAAAACATCCAGGACCAAAGTTGTGTATGAGCACACTTACGATGAATTTTGATTACGAAGAAGTATTTGGAGAAAAACCTCCGGACGCGTACGAAAGATTGCTTTTAGATTGTATGCTCGGAGATCAAACGCTTTTTGTGAGAGATGACGTCATGAAAGAATCATGGTCTATCTTCACGCCGATCATTCAAAACTGGCAAAATGAACAGGAACTGGTAAAAAACGAATTGCACATCTATCCATCCGGAAGTTGGGGACCGATGGAGGCAGATGAATTACTTCAGAAAGACGGCAGATCATGGCATCAACTGTGAGTGGCAATTATGCTGAATCAAAGTTTAAAAATAGAACATTTTAGCGGAGGACAGGATGCCCATGAGGAAGCCTTCGCAGCGAAGCGAGGACAGATTCCGAAGGGGCACCTGTCGGAGTTAAAATGAATAGATGATTTTTACATGATTTAAGGTAAAAGCAAATCTTGCTATTGACAATTTATTTTTTTTGTGGCATAATATTCAAAATTTCAAGGAAGTGTTGAAATGATTATATGTTTAACATGTATGACTTCTAAAATTAACAACAACAATAATAACTCAATCGACATCGGTCGGTTGGGTTAGTTTTTGATACAAAAATCCCAAAAGGCCGATGAGAAAACTCATCGGCCTTTTAAAATTTTCAGGAGGTGTTAGAATGGTAAATGTTCAGGAAAGTCTCAAAGTAAAAAGAGAAGTGTTAGAGATTTCAAGCGAGATCATGTCTGAATCCGGACAATTTTTGAGGAAATCTGGATTTATAGAAATTCTACCGGTTATCATTTCTCCGATAACCGATCCTCTCAACCACAGCGTTTTTGACGCTTCGATCGATTACTACGATGGCCAGTATGCTTTAACCAAATCAATGATCTTTCACAAACAACTTGCAGTTAGAGTGTTTCCGAAAATCTTCACATTTTCTCCGAACATACGTCTCGAAACGGAAGAAAAAAAATCAACTGGAAGACACCTTATAGAATTCACGCAACTTGATCTTGAAGTCAAAGATGCAAAAAGGGATGATATTTTAACTCTTATAGAAAACATGTTCGTGGAAATTTTTAAGGGTGTCGATGAAAAATTTGGTCAGATCATCAGAACTATGAATCCTCATTTTTCAATTCCCAAAATTCCTTTTGAACGTGTGAAATACCTTGAGGCTTACGACGAATATGGTCCTGATTTCGAAACTATCCTTTCAAAAAAGGCCACAGAACCGTTCTGGCTCATAGACATCCCGATAGAGGAAAGAGAATTTTACGATAGGTTAGACGGAGATGATAAAGTGCTTGTCGATATGGATCTTATATACCCGTATGGCTTCGGGGAAGCCATTTCCGGGGGAGAAAGAGAACACGAATACGAAAAAATTCTTTACAGAATGGGTCTTAAAGGCAATGATCAGAAAGCCTTAAGATGGTATCTTGACGAGGTAAAAAAAGGGATTCCACCTTCGGCGGGATGTGGAATCGGTATAGAAAGACTTACAAGATTTGTATGTAACTTAAAGCATGTCTCTGAGGCAAGGTTGTTCGCAAAGGTACCAGGAACTGTGTCAATATAGAAAAACAGCCCCTTAGGGCTGTTTTTACTTTTTAGTGTTTGAATATCTTTTGTTAAACCTATCAACCTGTCCTTCAATGTCAACTATGTTTGACCTTTTACCTGTGAAGAACGGATGGCACGCGGAACACACTTCTAACGTTATCTTATCTTTCGTAGATAACACTTTGTACTCTGCACCACACGCGCATGTAGCCGTAACTTCGTGCAACTGTGGATGTATACCTTTTTTCACGTTAAAACCTCCTATGAAGACTTCTCTTTTATTATAACATCTTTTTCTTTTTCCGGAGTAACTTTTATTCTTCTCAAAGATTCAAAAAGCACGACGATAAATCCTATGATTAAAGGTATGAAATACCTCAAAATTCCCCATTCTATGGTAATGGTTGCAAGATATCTTCCCGGCACTATCGCCGAAAAGAAGAGGTAAAATTCACCCTCCGCGGTTCCGGTTGATCCGGGCGTCGGAGAATAATATATTATAAGAGTGGCAAGCGATTGAATCGCCAAAACATCCAGAAATTCTTGAATACCGTTGTTGAAAAGGCCCAAAGACGCTATCGTTGGAAGTACAAGCAAAAGGCCAGCACCGCTTGATACAATCGAAAGTACAAAAACAAGAACCAAAATGTAAGGTTTCTGGGTAAAATTCTTCGCACTGTCTGAATATTTTCCTATCTCATTATCAAACCTTTGAAGTAACCATTCGGCTTTTGGCCTTATCCTTTTGCTAAATTTGAACAGCGCTATGAATTTTCTTATAACGTTGAAAAACATGTTGTAAACTTTCCTGTTAAAATTGAAAAGTATCATAAGCACTATTATCGAGGATGATATGATAAAGCCGATTATGGCAAGGGAAAGGGCGGAAGGAACACCGTTTAACAACACTATGGCGCGTCTTAATTCAAAAATTGCTATCATCTCTATCGCACCTTGCCAGGCTATAAATTTGAAAACGAGTATAGAAGTTGATATTCCCGGTGAAACTCCGACTTTATTTAAATAAACCACTTGCATAGGTTGACCGCCAGTCGATGAAGGCGTTATCATTCCAAAAAAGTTGGATATGATGGTTGCTTTCAAAGATCGGAAAAAACTTATCTTCGATTTTGAAAGTCTAACGAGTATGTAAGTGTTGAGCGCATCCGTTACCCATGAAACTAACATGAGTCCTATACCGATGAGACCCCACCAACTCTTCAAAAAGAAAAAATAAAGATCGTTGATATTTATGCCGCCTCCGAAATAATTGAGCAAATATATCATCACAGCAGACACTATACCTATGATGACGGCATAAATCGCGAATTTTTTCAATTTGCATCACCAATTATCTTTTTAAGCGCTTCTTCCTCATCCATTCCAAAATTCATCTTCATTTCAGTTATTTTTTCGAGGGTGTGTTTTATCTCCATACCGTCCATCTTATACTTCTCCTTTAAGAGAGCACCGTTAACTTTTTTAAGCGTTATTTTCGATAAATCATCCAAATATTTAAAAGCACTTTTTTCCGTTCTTTCATCGTAAGCAAGCACAAATGTTGCCTCAATGGGAAGTGATTTCATCAAAATGTAGAGATCGAAATTACTTTTTGGATTTGCAACTGATGAGATGAACTCATCGTTTTGGATCGATGAAAGAGCGTTAACGAATTTTGAAGGCATTCCATAAAGTTTTATTATTTCAACCGATCTTTTGAACTGACAATTTTTGAGAATAAGCAAAAAAATGGCGTACAATTTGTTTAACTTCACGAATTCATCCATTTTTGCCATTGTAAAGAATTTCGAGAAGTTGATGTTCGACTCACAGTAAAGCGCCTTTAAAATACCATATTGTTGATAAAATTCGAATATCTTAGAAGCCCTCTCATCTTCAACGGATCTTTCAAATTCCGATCTGATCCTTGAAGGCGTCACAGAAAAAAGATAACCGTTTTTAATCGCACTCATTAGCAGTGATTCTGTGTTCGACGATAATCCGTAATCAAATCTTGCGGCATATCTTAAAGCCCTGAGAATTCTCGTCGGATCTTCTACAAAACTCAAACTGTGCAATACACGTATCTTTTTATTTCGAATGTCTTCCATTCCACCAAAAAAATCTATCATCATTCCGAAATTATCCGGAGTTAGATCTATCGCCATAGCGTTTATCGTAAAATCCCTTCTGTAAAGGTCTCGTCTTAAATTAGATCTTTCAACCTTGGGCAACGCCCCTGGCGCTTCATAATACTCCGTACGTGCCGTTGCAAAGTCTATCGATATTCCATTTAACTTTATCGTTGCCGTCCCGAATTCCGGATATGTAAGACACCGAACATTTCTAAAACTCGCAAAAGTTTTTGCCATCTCGATTCCATCACCTTCAACGACGGTATCTATGTCAAGACTTTCCGTGCCCATGATGAGATCTCTTACAAAGCCTCCAACTGCGTATATCTTTTCTCCCCTTGAAAAGGCAAATTCACCGATTTCTTTAAGCATAGAAAAAAGTTTAGAAGAAAGGGTTTTTTTCATCTTGTCGATCATATTCCATACAATGCGGTATTCCATCGTTGTGCTTACGATTGCCCTTACAAGGTCTCTCCTTGTTATTATTCCAATTACCCTTTGATCGCCATCGACAACGACAATTCGTCCAACATCGTGAGTGGCCATCAATTCTCCTATTTTATGAACTTGATCGTCACCTTTGACGGTTATAACCGGTATGCTCATCACAAGTGATAAATCATCGATATCGGATTTGATGGCACGATCAAGATCTTTTTTTGTCACCATGCCAAGCGCGTGATTTTCTTCATCTACAACCGGAAGTCCTGTAAGGCCTGTTTTGTCGATCACCTTTTTCACGTCTGAAACGCTGATTCCGACTTTAACGGTTGTGACCGGACTTGTCATTATATTTTCGGCTAAAAGATTCACTTTTTCTGAAAATTCCGCCATAATTGAACCAAGATTGAAACCGGATTTCACGCAAAAAGCAAGGGCGAGCACATCATCTTCATCGGTTATCGGATCAAGTAAAGATTTTGTTTTTGAATATATCACAAAGGCAAACAACTTCATATCTTCGACGGAGGGATTTAAATGCTTTTTTTGAATTTTCAACAAAAGTCGGGATGTTTCGCATCTCGAAGATTCCAATGCCTCTTCTTTTTGATTTATCTCAAAATTCCCAATCTGAGTAAATTTCTTGAGAGCATCGTCAGGTTTGCCAGCGAGTAAAATTTTAGACGATGGATAAAGATATTTCCACGCCACCGCGCTGCTTAATCCATCCAAAGTGGCAGGGAATTTCTTAACTTTCATATTCCAAATCACGCTTATTTTCATCAAATACGAAAATCATACTTTTATTCTCCTATCACCGTTACTCCCGTACCACCTTCACCTTCACGTCCTATTCTGAATTTGACGTGCTTTGATCTCAGAAAAGACCATATACCGTTTGAAAGTTTTCCGGTGCCTTTGCCGTGAATTATAAAACCAACCGAATTAGATTTTATCATATGCTCAATAAATTCTTCAACAAGCGGAATAGCATCTTCTACCGTTAGTCCTCTTACATCTATTTCATTTGAAATTTTTTCATTTTTGACATATTCGACGTTTTCTCTGTCTACGTTGATTTTTTGGGGTTTTTCAATCTTTTCGAGTTTTTCAGGAGAAATTTCGACATTCGATCCTTCAACATCAAGGATGACCGAATCTTTTTTGAGTGATTTTATCTTTCCAACCACATCGGTACCTTTTATTTTTACGTAAGATGTTGAATCAAAAGAAAGATTCGACGATTTTTCGGTTTCAGATTTTTCAAGAATTTTTCTCAATTCTTCAAGTTTTTTGTTTTGCATCACGAGTTCATCTTCGTTTTTTGATGATCTTAACCTGTGTATGGCCTCTTCTGTTTCTTTCTTTATCTCGAGAATCTGATCTGAAAGCAGCCTTACTTCCGAAGATAATTCTGCTATTTCTTTCGATTTCAACTTTTCAAATTTAGATTCGTAATCTTTTTCTTTTTGGTCAAGATCTTTTTCTCTTTGCGTTATATTTTCAAGTTTATTTTCGTAATCGCGGATTTTGGTTTGAAGTTCTTCTATGAGCATATCGCCGTTTGAAAAAGCGGTCGATCGATTTTTCTTAAAATTTTCTATGATTTCTTTTGAAACACCCATTTTTTCGATGATTTCAAGTGCTCTGCTTCTGCCCGGCAGATCCATGTACACGCGGTAAGTCGGCTCCATCTTTTCGATATCAAAACCCACCGAAGCATTTCTGACATTCTTAACGGAATAGGCAAGGTTTTTAAGTTCCAAAAGGTGTGTGGTGACAAGCACCTTTGTGCCTTTAGAAATCAAGATATCAAGGATAGACTTTGCAAAGGCAGCACCTTCAGATGGCTCCGTCCCCTCTCCTATCTCGTCTATCAAAACGATCGTTTCAGCGTTTGACATCTTGCATATTTCATTTTCCCTTAAAACTCTCGCAGAAAAAGTGCTCAATTCATTTTTAACGGACTGATCATCACCTATGTCAGAGTAAAGTGATTGAAAAAGTGAAAGTTCGGTTCCGTTTTTTGCCGGGATAGGAATGCCAAGCGCGGACATCAGGGAAAAAAGGCCTATCGTCTTTAAAAAGGCCGTTTTACCGCCCATATTTGGCCCGCTTACGACTATAACACGATCTGTGTCCTTTATTTCAACATCCACCGGAACGACTTTGTCATTTGAAATGAGCGGATTGCTACCTCCTACCACTTTGATGAATCCATCCGTTCTTACCACCGGTATGATGCATGAATTCTTTAGACTGTAAGAAACTTTTGCGTAAATAAAGTCAAATTCACCCATTGCATTCATGAGTTTGAAGATCGTCTCGGCGTTCTTGGCTATCATATCAATCCCGTTGTTGACTATTTTCGATATCTCGATAGATTCTTTAGATCTCGCTATGGCGAGTGCATCGTTAAGTTCTATCATCTCTTCCGGTTCAACGTAGTAGGTGAGTCCCGTTGCCGATTGACCGTGTATTATGCCTTTTACCTTGGATCGGCTTTGCGCATCGACGGGAAGTACATATCTTTCGTGCCGCTGGACAACAAGCGCTTCTGAAATGTAACCTGATTTCACTCCTTCTACGATCATTTTTTTTATCCTGTCATCTATTTCTTGCTCTATTCCATGTATTTCCTTTCTAATTCTGACAAGTTCTGGAGAGGCACTGTCTTTAACACTTCCATCCGGATTAAAGGTTTTATCGCAAAATTCGACAAACCCTTTCGGAGGAATCATCTGTACCGCAATGCTGACCATCGAAGGCACAGACAGAAGTAAATCTGAAATTTTTTTCGAAATTCTGAATAGTTCGCCAAAATCAACAAGATCTTTTGTGCCGATTCTTTTGCCGTTTAAAATTGATTTCAAAGGTTCTTCCATGTATTCAACCTTGGACAACAGAGAAGTTATTTGTTGAAAGACCTCTGTAACTCCGATAACCTTTAAATATTCCTGCCGCGGATCCGAGTCAAATTTCAGATTATCAAAATATTTTCTCCCGTAAGGAGAAAAAGATAGATCTTTTAAAGTATCTATAAAAGTGTAGAATTCCAATTCTTGAAGGGTTTTACGATCGACTTTCAAAACTTCAACCTCCAAAATTATAATTCATAGAGACCGTAAAAGGACTGAGGAGTTGGCCAAAATTCGCTGAATCAAGAAAAGTGTAAGAAACGAAAAGATCGAAACCAAGATAATTTTTAATCACCAAACCCGCACTTAACGCATTTGAGATCTGGGCACCTATTGATCCCTTGTAACCGCCTACAATGCTGAAGAATTTCGTCAGAGGAAATTGAACGCCGGCACCAAATTCTTTTGATGTGAAGTTAACGAAAGTGTTAACATCAAAAGATGAAGATGAATAACCGACTCCAAGGATCACCTCTGCCGGATAATTCTCGACAGTCGGTGGCGTGGATTGCCATGTTATGGAAGCCAATGCATTTTTCAAAACAGCCGCAAAAGTGTAGTTACCCGTTTGAAATATGCCACCCAAATCCATTGAAAACCCATTTATCACGTCTGTGCCAAAAAAGCCGTTCATGTCCGTGCCTATTGAGATATTTTTCATTCTGTAAGCAATTGCTCCGGAAAATATGTATTGGGAATAATTTAAATCGCTGACATCTACCGATCTGGTCGTTTGCATTGAACTGCCAAAGTAAAAGTTGCCGGCGTTTAAAGATCCGGCAAGAAAATCGTTTCTTATGACTCCCAAGTAATGTTCCACATGGGAAAAGAAAAAGCCGCCTTCAGTCGCGATTCCGGCAGGATTGTAAGCGATGGATTGCGGTCCTGCAAAAACGGTGTATAAAGCACCACCCATAGATATGCCGTAGGCGGATGGATTGTCTAACTCGTCCAGCACATCGCCAAAAGTGACAATCGAAAAAAACGTTAGAAGTAAGAAAACATAAATTATCTTTTTCATCTTATCACCTCATTTAGAGATCGCAAACGGTATTGATCGAGTTTGTGTGAAACTATTTGGAAGATTTCCGATTCCTATAACCGCAACGTACAAACCGTTTGAAATTGAAGATGGCTCAAGCGTGTAAACGAGATTTCTATTCGAAGATACTGCCATTCCGCTTTGAAATCCAACGATTCTTCCCCGCATATCGTACAGATACAACTTGTAATAACAGTCATTGTTTACGGTCAGATAGAAATAAACGTTTCCCTGTCCGATCAAATTAGAAGGAACTGACCAAAATGAGATGATCGAGGGAGACTGGTTGCGTTGCACCTGTGCATTCAATCCAAGCGCGTAAGTACCGGTTGGAGCCTGAAAATTAACCATTTGCATGCCCACTTCAACGTTAAGCGGTACCGGTGAGAGTTGCCATTTTCCATTCTGATACGAATAAACCTTTATATCACCAAAAAGTCCATTTACAGTTTGATTGGAAAAGTAAAGATTGTAACTAAAAGAAGCAACAGGCGTGACGTCAGAAACGATGGAGATCGCATCCGATACCTGGTTGAAATTCGAATAACCTGTGTAAAAATCCTGCGGATTGAAACTCTCAAGGTAGACGGCTATCAAAGATGGAGCAGAGAAAGCATTGGGCGGAATTGTCACCCATCCGCCATCGGAAAGGGTGATGTTCATCCCACCGCTTACCATGTATTTTGAAAAACTTTTCGATATCACACTTGAAGTATTCAGAAAAGTTGCCGTGATGCTAACATTTCCCGGATTGTTGCTGTACGTGTAAGTGCCAACCCATGTTTGATTTATGCTTTTCACCGGCACAACATATTTGACAGAAACGTCTTTAACCGTTACAGTCGGCGTAGATACCGAAGAAACATTCACAACTACCTGATCTTTTCCGTTAACAAGGTTTATGTTCATGGAAGGGGTGATGTTAACTGCCCGTACACTTACGCCTGGATTTACGCTCATTTCAAGACTTTGGTTTCTGTACACATACCCGACTATTATCTTTGACAAAGTGTAAGTACCGGCTAAGGTCATATTCAAAGTCGATGAAAAATCATTTCCGGAGGGCTGTAAATTCAACATTTGCGAATTTTGCGGTGTCAGCCACACCACGTAAACGTAAGAAAGCGAGACGTTATTCGAATAATAAATTGAAAAATTTGCGGATACGTTGCTACCGACGCCAAAACTTGTGCCCGAAATTGAAACAGGCATCACCACAAGCCCGTCAGGCCCTAACAAGAACCTTGCAAGCAAATAATCGGACATTCCAGATCGGGGATCATTTGTACTCATGACGGCATCAAGCGTATAACTTTTAGAAGGAAGAAAAACGCCGGTCGGTTTTACGGAAAAAGTTGCCGTTTCACCTGCCGGAATCTGTCCAGTCGTGGGATTTATTGAAAGGCCGGTCGGAGAAGAAAAATTTGTGAAAGAAAGTGTTTTGGATCCTATATTTTGAACATTCACAACGTAAGATTGCAATCCGTTGGATATGAAAGGAACGTAAACGATTGTCGATTGAACGCTTGCTGCAGGTATATCACTTGTAAAAGTTGCGACATTTGAAAAAAAGTTCGCGCTGGCAGTCTGTAAAATACCCTGCGCTTTGTAATTCGCATGATCGCTGACGTTGTAGTTACAGATGTATTCACCGTCAACAAAGGATGGACTCAAAGTTTGAGTTGAACCTGTCGATGAATTGTAAATCGAAATAACGGCGGAAGCGGAAGATGAAATGGTCGGAGATGAGTACATGGTCAAAGTTACGGTGCCATTCAAAAGAAAAGTTGGCGTTGCCGTCAAAGAAACAGATACACCGATTGCAAAAACCGGAATCATAATGGCCAGCGTAAGAAATAAAAGTTTTTTCATTTTAAAACCTCCCCCAACGCTATCAAATATACTTGATCAACTTTAAATATGAAACATCGTTGGCTCCGGCCCTCGCCTTTCGGTGTCTGTCCTCGCTGCGCAGCGTCGGCCACCTCTCGGCATCCTGCCCTCCGCCAAACTCAAAAATTGTGTTTCACCTTTAAAAAAGTTTTAGTATACTTACCCACAATTTTCTTTGGACGTCTAATTATCTCACAAAAAAGTTCAAAATCACATCTCCGTAATTTTTTTTGGACTTCAGATGTATATTTTTGCCTTCATCGGGTAATATTTCCTTTTCAAAAGATTCTATAACGATTATGCCGTCTGATCTTAGTATCTCTGGATGACCGTCGATCTCTTTAAACGTTTCGAAAAGCAAACCTGTCCCGAAAGGAGGATCGGCGAATATGAAATCGAAATCACTGCCCTTTGATATCAATCTGCGAATTGCTATTCTGAAATCAAGGTTAAGAATCGTGAAATTGTCACCAAACTTTTCCAGATTTTTTCTGATCGTAATGCAAGATGGCCTTGATATCTCAACCAAGGTGGTGTTCTCAACGGATCTGCTAAGCGCTTCGGCTGAAATAACGCCGCTTCCCGCGAAAAGTTCCAACATTTTCATGCCCGTTACGTCTATCATGTTAAAAAGTGCTTCTCTGACGATTGCAGGCGTATAACGGGTTCTTTTATCTGAAACGGCAGAAATATTCATTTTCGAATATCTGCCACCTGTTATTTTCATCAACCGACCTCCACAAATTTGATCTTCTCACCGTACCTTTTGTTTATCTCTTCAAGAAGTTCGGGATGATGATCGAGATTTGGATCTGCTTCTACAATTTCACCCGCGTCTTCTCTTGCCATCAACAATATCGCTTCGTCTTCGACAAGGTTGGCAACTTTGAATTCTGGCATGCCATGCTGCCGGGTACCCATGAACTCTCCGGGGCCACGCATTTTCAGATCGTATTCGGCAAGACTGAAGCCATTGAAAGTATGCTCAAAATATCTTAATCTATCGAGTTCAATGCCACCCGTAAGCAAGATGCAAAAAGATTCGTTGCCGCTTCTTCCTACCCTTCCTCTAAGTTGATGAAGTTGTGCGAGACCGAACCTCTCTGGATGTTCTATCACCATGACGCCGGCGTGTGGAATGTCTATTCCAACCTCTATCACCGTGGTGGAAACGAGCAGTTGAATTTCCTTTTTCAAAAATTTCTCCATGACACTCTCTTTTTCTTCCGAAGACATTCTGCCATGGAGCAGGCCTATTTGACGATCTTTAAAAGGACCGCTTTTAAAATCTTCGTAAACTTTTTTTGCGGCGCTGAGTTCTATTTTCTCAGATTCTTCTATCAAAGGAACAATCCAAAAAACGCTGACACCTTGATCCATTTCTTGCATGGCAAATTCGTAAACTTCGTCTTTTTTGGAATCATTTACTATCAAAGTTCTCGGATTTTTTTTGCCGTGAGGCATCTCATCTATGACCGTAACGTCAAGATCGCCGTAAAAGGTCATGGACAGAGTCCTCGGGATCGGGGTTGCCGTCATCACAAGCGTATCAACCGCTTTACCTTTGGACATGAGAGTTTCACGTTGCTTGACGCCAAATTTGTGCTGTTCATCTATCACGACAAGTCCAAGATTTTTGAAATTCACGTCTTTTTGAATCAATGCATGCGTCCCTATGATAAGGTCAAGTTCTCCAGACGCTAATTTTTCTTTCACATCCATCTTTTCTGCATTCGCGGTTGAACCAGAAATAAATCCAACTTTGATGTTCAATCCGGACAAATCTTTTTTTATCCTATCGTAATGTTGTTTTGCAAGCACATACGTTGGAGCCATGAATGCGACCTGAAACCCGCTTTCGATGACATCCAAAGCCGCAATTTCGGCAACGACGGTTTTCCCACTGCCAACATCTCCATGAAGCAATCTGTTCATCATTCTATCACTCTTTAAATCTCTCTCAATCTCATCGATTGCGCGTTTTTGCGCGTTGGTAAGTTTAAATGGAAGAGATTCAATGAATTTCTTGGATATGCGATTTTGGAATGTTTTCGATATTCCACCCTTTGATTGAACGCTGTTTTTGATCATCATTTTAGATGTTTCAAGCAGAAAAAATTCATCGTATGCGAGTCTTTTTTTTGACGCCCTGAGATGAAATTCACTTTTAGGAAAATGCATTCCGTAAATCGCACGCTTTATGTCTATAAGTTCTCTTCTTTTGAGGAATTCATCCGGAATGATCTCTTTAAAAGCACCTATGTACTTTACATTGCTCTCGATTATGGATCTCATCACCCCCTGAGAGATGCCGGCGGTTAAATCGTATATCGGAAATATGTTAGGAGGTGCGTCATCCACAATTTGAAAGTCAGGAGAGTAAACTTTGAAATTTCCGTATTCTTTTTTTACCAATCCACTGAAGGCTATTCGCTTTGCTTTTGAAAGGGTATCGTAAAGGTAGTCCTGATTAAACCATACAAGGTACATGTTGGAAAAACCGTCTGTGACAACGACATTCACAATCTTGAAATTTTTAACTCTTACCTTCTCAACGCTCACAATTTCGGCAGTCGCGGCGACTTGTTCACCGACCCTAAGGTCAAGTATCCTCAAAGGTCTTCTCCAATCGTCGTAAAGGCGAGGAAAATGGTACATGAGATCTCTGAGTGTGTAAATGCCAAGTTTTTGCAGGGCTGCTTCCCGGATTGGTCCGACCTTTTTACCGAATTTCACATCGACATCGAGGTTAAGCGTTTCATCGCTAACTGGTGGAGGTTCAACGAGATTTTCCATTCTTAACTTTTCTATCATCCTAATCCCGTTTTTTAGCCTTACCTCAACGCGATCTTTTGTCAATTTCGAAATACCCATGAAATACCCACAAAAAGCATCAAATCTTTCTTTGACGTCCGGCGTGACAAGTGTTTCTTTGATTGCATCTCTTATGAATTTTTCAAATTCGGAAGTTTCAAAACTTCCGTCAAGCGTCCCATTTATTTTTTCTTCAGCGGCATCGACGAACTCTTCAAAAAGCATCTCCATAACCTCGTTTATCGTGAGTGCATTTGAATGAGATTATGAATGTTCATCCTTTGAATATCCATTTGATTTGTTTGAATTTGAAAATAAATGTTCACAACGATTTCAACCGTTATAAGCAACAAAACGATGACAAGTAAAGTAATTTGACCTTCACGCATCTTCGACCCCTACAAAAGGCAAATTACGCTTTTTTTGATCGTAGTCGAAGCCGTAACCAACTATAAATTTATCCCCTATCTCAAAGCCGACAAAATCTATCGGCACATCGACTTTTCTGTGAGCCTTTTTTTCGAAAAGCGTGGCAACTTTAAGCGTCGCCGGTTTGTATTTCGCAAAATATCCAAGAATGTAATTAAGCGTTATGCCGGTATCGACTATGTCCTCGACGACGAGTATGTGCTTGCCGTATATACTCTCATCAAGCCAGGATTTCACCCTTACGCGTTCGGTGCTTCCAGTGCCGGAATAACTTGAGACCTGGACAAAACTGTAAAGCACGTTCATGTTTATCTCAAGCACAAGATCGCTGAAAAAATGGACTGCTCCTTTCAAAACACAAACTGCCATTATCTCGTTTGTAAAAGGACTGTAAATACTTGTTATTTCATCTCCGAGTTCCTTAATACGAGTATGAATCTCTTCTCTTGTGAAAAGTGTTTGCACGAAGCACCCCCGTTTACATTTCGAATATGACAACTTTACGATCAAATTTTCTCATATCTTCCAACTTTACTTCAAAAGCACCCTTTACATTTAAGACATCTTTAAAAGATGAGGTGAAATTTTCAAGTTTTCCGAGTTCAAAACTCACGTATTTGGTCATGTAATGCATCGGGAAAATAAGGTGCGGCTTCAAACGGTTCACAATTTCCGTTGCCCGTTTTGCGTCTATGGTGAACACTCCACCGACGGGTATCATCACTGCATCGATGTTTTCAAGTTTTTTAAACGTATTTTCGTCGATCATGTGACCCAGATCACCAAAATGCGCAACGGTCATAGATGACGGGAACTTCATCTTGAAGATGATGTTTGGGCCTCTTTTTGCACCCTTTTCTTCGTCATGGTAGGATGGTATACCTTCGATTTGAAGGGTGCCGAAATTGTAAGTCCCGGGTTCTTTGATGACTTCAAAATTTCCTCTTAACAAATTGTGAGCGTTATGATCGAAATGTTGATGGCTTTCGGTCACATGGGTAGGCTTTACGTTTGGAATCGGATAACCAACACTTTTGTCAAAAGGATCGGTCACAAGAAAAACACCATCATCTTCGATGGCAAAAGAAGAATGTCCGAACCACCAGAACTTCATCGCAAGTCACCTACACTTTCAAAATTAACATTTGTTGGCGGATCTACCTTTTTCACGTGATATGGAGAATATTTTTCCTGGTGTTTTTTTGAATGCCAACTCAAAAGCCAGTAATAAATTCCTGCACCTGCAAGAGAAATTCCAAGAGACCAGAAATTTCCAAGTTTTGTCACATTTATAAGCGTTATGGTTCCTCCTATGAAGATGATAAGAGGAATCCCGTAAAGTAACATTGATAGTTTCGTCGCATTCAAATTTTTTGGAGTTTCAAATTCGACATAATCACCCACTTTTACATCAAGATCTTTTGGCCTTGGAATAAGCGTTTGAGAACTCGAGTTTAAAGCACAATGACCGGCCATAATACACTCCGAACATGAACTTGTCGAAGTAACGTTGACTATTATGGAACTTTTTTCAACCTTTATAACTTTGGCAATTTCTATCATCAAGATCGCCACCTTTCTGATATAATTATTATATCACTGTTTTGAGGAGAGATAAAGTGAATTTAGATATTTTAACCGTAGAGGTAGGAAGCACGACGACTGTTTTAAGCGGATTTGTGGGGATTGGCGATCGTCCAAAACTCTTTGTGCAAGGCGAACATTACACGACTGTCAACGAAGGAGATGTGACGATCGGCATAGAGAAGGCGCTTGAATCGATTGAAAAAAAGATCGGTGAAAAGGTAAGTTGGTCGAAGATGATCGTTTCTTCAAGCGCAGCGGGTGGACTTAAGATGACCGTACACGGCCTTGTTTACAGCATGACCGTAAGAGCGGCCAGAGAGGCTGCACTTGGGGCGGGAGCGATAGTCGTTTTCGCGACAAGCGGAAAGATTTCTGCCGAGACGATCGATGAGGTTAAGAAAATATCGCCAAAACTCATTCTGCTTTCCGGAGGAGTAGACAACGGAGAAAGTGAAACTGCCCTGTACAATGCAGAAATTTTTGCAAAAAGCGATCTGAACCTTCCTTTTGTTTACGCAGGAAATGTTGCCGTTGCATCGAAAGTTGAAAATATCTTCAAAGCATCCGGAAAGGAAATAATCGTAACTCAAAACGTTTATCCAAAGGTTGATCTTTTAAACGTTGAGCCGGTCAGAAAGATAATTCAGGATGTATTCGCAAAACATATAATTCACGGTCCCGGCATGTCTAAACTCGATGGCAAAGTCACGGGAAAGATAATTCCCACGCCGGCGGCCGTTATGTCAGCCGTCGAGATACTGCAAAAGGAGATGGGAGATGCTCTCGCGATAGACATTGGCGGTGCAACAACCGATGTTGATTCCATAACCAATGGCTCTCCGGAAATTCAAAAAATTCTCATTTCGCCCGAACCTTTTGCAAAACGAACTGTTGAAGGAGATCTTGGCGTTTTCGTGAATGCAAAAAACGTTGTTCAAAATTTTGAATGGATAAGAAATGAATTTTTGGATCATCAAGCGCTGTTAGATAGGATAACACCTTATCCGCAAGATGAAAGAATGGAAAAGTTCATTAAAACTTTATCCTTGGCCTGCGCCTCTGAGAGTATAATAAGACATGCCGGACAGAAAAGATATCTTTACGGACCAACGGGAAGAGTTGAAATTGCCGAAGGAAAGGATCTTACGGCCGTGAGAAACATATTTGGTACGGGAGGGGTATTAAGCCGCTCAAAGTTAAATGTTGAAATATTGAATGAGATCAAAAACATCTCCAAAAAGCATCCCATGGCTTTATTGCCCAGGCCTGAGGCTAAACTTTACGTTGATTCAAATTACATCTTTGCCGCTTGCGGACTTATATCTCAAATAGATCCTGAATCAGCGAAGAAGTTGTTGATGGAAGATGTCAAAAGTGTTGGCTGATATCGTAGTAAGGACAGATGGCGGATCAAATCCAAATCCGGGACCATCAGGTGTCGCTTTTACGGTGGAAGAAAAAGGGAAATTAAAGTGCGCCCATTGTGAATACATAGAAATGGCAACAAATAACGAAGCAGAATATATCGCTATTGTGATGGCTTTGGAATATTTAAAGGCGCATTTTCCGGGAAAACGTGTAAAAATCCTCAGCGATAGTCAATTGGTTGTAAGTCAGATGAAAGGCGAATATAAGGTAAAAGCCAATAACTTACTTTCGATAAAGGAAAAAATAGATGATCTGTTAAAAGGAATGAAAGTAGAATTTGAATGGAATGAAAGAAAAGAAAATAAAATTGCCGATCGTCTTGTCAGATTTGTAAGGGGGGAAATTGGAATTGAATAAGATCTTTGACTTGTTTTTTACCCCTAAAGCCTTTTTCAAAAATTCAACATTTGGACCTTTTGACTCTTTGCTTTCGACTTTGATCTTGTGGCTTGTGAATATGATCGTAATTTTTCCCGTGTTCAAAGAAACACCGCTTTTTGGTGGCTTTTTTTATTTTTCTCTTGTAATTTTAGCCCTTATATTTCTGTATGAAATTTTTTCTGGAGCACTTCACATGTTTGTGGCGAGAAATGAAAAAGTTTTCTGGGGATTTCCATACGTTTTAATCCCGCATATTTTAACGGGCTGGATTCTTTCCGTTGCCCTATTTTGGAATTTGTCTTACATATTCCTTGCCATTCCGATCGTGTGGTCAGTGCTGCTTGAATTTTATCTTGTCAGATCTTCGATGGGAAGAGGCATTCTCTACACATTAACGATGAGAATAGGGAGAGATTTTGTCTTTTTTTTGGTGATTGCGTTTATCTTCAGGAGATGGTTTTTGTGAACATCGGTATGATGAGTGATACATACATCCCGCAAATAAACGGCGTTGCCACGTCGGTTCATCTTTTCAAGGAATATCTTGAAGAAATGGGAAATAACGTTTACGTTTTTGCTCCCGTCGTTCCTTCAAACGAAAATCACGCTTTCAAGGTAAGTGGGTTAAAATTCTTTTTTGAGCCCCAGCACAGATTTGCCATACCTTTGTCTCAAAAAATACTGAAATTATCATTAAAATTGGATCTTGAGATGGTTCATTCTCACGCTCCTTTCAGCATGGGTTTTCAAGCGATAAGGTTAAGCGAAAAAATCGGAATTCCGCACATACACACCTATCATACGCTTTTAACCGAATACAGGCATTACCTTCCGATGCCACTGAGGCCAACGGAAAAAGCCGTAAAGGAATTCAGCATGTGGTTTTGCAACATGACAGATGCGGTTATCGCTCCAACTGAAAAGATAAAGACTGAACTTATGGATTACGGTGTGAAAGCACCCATTTACACGCTTCCAACTGGTATAGATGTAAAAAATTTTCAGAGAGGCTTAAGATATTCGATAAGAGAAAAACACGGCATACCTCCAAATGATAAAATCATACTTTTTGTGGGACGGGTGGCAAAAGAAAAAAATATTCTTTTCTTGATAGACACTTTTTTCGAACTTCACAAAAGAATTGACAACACAACGCTTTTGATAGTTGGAGATGGTCCAGAAAAACAAGAAATAATTCACAAAGTGTCACACCTTGGTATAAGAAATAAAGTTGTATTTGCAGGTTACATAACAAGAGAAGATATAATAGAATATTACAGACAATCGGATCTATTCGCTTTTGCTTCAATTACGGAAACGCAAGGTCTCGTCGTTTTGGAAGCACTTTCAGCAGGACTTCCGGTAGTCGCCGTGGCAAAGGAAGGAATTGCGGATGTACTTGTCGAGGGCAAAGGGTGTTTGCTCGTGGAAGAACCACTTATAAAACCTTTCGTGGATAAAATGGAGAACATTTTAAAAGATAGAAATTTGAGGTTAAGGCTCTCAGACGAAGGTGTGAATTACGTTAACCAAAATTGGTCAATGGACACGATGGCCAAACGTTTGCAAGATATATACCATGAAACCGCAGAACTTTCAAAAAAAAGGAGGAAGATATATGGTACCAAATCTTTTTTTACTTATCTACACGACATCGGATTACGGTTTTTCTAACAACTCTTTGGTATACCGTCAAAACAAATCCGAAATTCAAAAGGCCGTACTCTGGACTATTCTTATAGGTCTCGCCCTTTCATTTAATTTACTTGTTTTTCAGACAGGAATGATCGCGATACTTACCTACATAATCATAACGGCGGGGCTTACATTCTTAAAACCGAGAAGCGATAAATTGTCTTGGTACCTTGGAATGGAATTCCTGAATCTTGGCGTTGCGCTGCTTTTCACATTTCTCTTCAGCGCTTTCATCGCCGAACACAATTACATAGAACCACCATTCATAAATTATCTTTTTGGGCTTGTTCTGTCTTCTGTTGTACTCGCCGATATTTTTAGAAGATCCAATTTGATAGACATCAAATCCAACGATGCAGATGGAAATTTTGAAAGAATTCTGATCTTCATATTCATAATGGCACTTCAATGGTGGTATTTGGCGATAGTGCTTGCCGGAATGTTGATTTACAGGTTGATAAGATACAGAAAATTCGATAAAACATGGATTATAAGTCCTTTGGCCGGAGTGGGACTTTCATTTCTTTGGCTTTTGTTAATGAACTTTGGTCTGATTTAATTTCTTTAAAAGTGAAATGCAAATTTGAGTTTGGCGGAGAGCAGGATGCCACGATCAGCGAACAGTGACGAGTAAACAGTAAAGGGTGAGATGAAAAGTTTTTCTGATTACGGATCACGCGTTACGCGTCACAAATTTCTCTAATGTCTGATCCCTAATCTCTGTTTTTTCTACCTGCCATTAGGGACACCTGCCGGAGCGATTATTCGGAATTTAAAACTGGTTCAGTATATAATTTTTAAAAAAATAAGAGCCCTAATAAAGGGCTCTTTTCTATAATTAAGGGGGATAGGGGGTATTTCACTACATTAGACGGATCAAATCATCTTTTGTTCAAAGGAAAATGGCATTTGACAAGATGACCTTCTGATATTTCAAAAAATTGAGGCTCTTCCACTTTGCATATTTCCTTTGCGTAAGGACATCTTGAATGAAATCTACATCCGGCCGGAGGTTTGACGAGATCAGGAACGCTCCCGGGTATACCTACAAGTTTGTCTTTGTTGTGACATCAAGCGAGGAAGTCGGTTCATCTGAACGGTATAATCGTCAATCTTTTTTACCATTTCATTCATGTTGTCTGAATTCAGACCAAGCGACTCGAAAAGCCAAACCGGAGATTTTTTCAACTGTAAGACACGTTCAACCGAATAAACAACAGCATCGGCATTCAGCGGATCTCCATTTGCAAAATTTACACTCTTTCGAATGTGAAAGGTCCATGTTTTACCGTCCTGTCGAAATTTGAATTTTGTTTGGTATATAACATCTTGACATTTCCTTTCTAAGGTGCTACGCTATAATCAGTATTACACATACTTGGTCATGATTTTGAGAACCGTGGGGCACACGGGGATAGTTCGTTGATACTTAGCACAGGAGTGCTATTGAGCGAGAAGCCCCTACTTCTATAAGTGGTTGGAGCATGTCATTCAACAGGTACTTTGTTCAAAAGGAAAGTTAGGTGAAAAACCGACGCGGTCCCGCCGCTGTAACCGAAGACGATCTTTGCAAGATGCCACTGGGAAACTGGGAAGGCGCAAAGGGAGAATGACTCGGAAGCCAGAAGACCTGCCTGTTGACCATAACTCGAGGAAGTATTGGCATGATCAAAAGGGAATCGGCCGACATTTTGTCGGTCTTTATTTTTTTTAGGAAGGTGATTGAATTGGAAAAGGGATACATTCAAGTTTACACGGGAAATGGCAAAGGAAAAACAACGGCTGCAATAGGTTTGTGCATGAGGGCTTTCGGAGCGGGGCTCAAAATTTCATTTATCCAATTTGTCAAAGGCAGGTACACAAGCGAGATGAAAGCCTTTGAAGAACTCAAAATAGAATTCTTTCAAGGAGGACTACCGGAATTCATAATAGGAAAGCCCGAAAAAAAAGACATCGATGCCGCTTTAAAGACGTTGAATCTGGCAAGAGAAAAGGTGTCTTCCGGAAAATACGATATTGTCATACTTGATGAGTTAAATGTGGCTGTTTACCTTGGCCTTATCTCCGAAAAAGATGTCATCGATTTGCTGAATTCAAAATCTCAAAACACAGAGGTAGTTTTGACTGGAAGATACGCAACTCAAAAGATAATGGATATGGCCGATCTTGTGACCGAAATGCACGAAGTAAAGCATTATTACACAAAAGGCGTCGGGCAAAGAACTGGCATAGAGGTATGATGTGTCGGTTTTGATGGTTCAGGGGACATCTTCCGGTGTTGGAAAATCTCTTATCGTGGCAGCCCTTTGCAGACATTTCAAAAGGATGGGATTGACGGTTGCACCTTTTAAATCTCAAAACATGTCTTTGAATTCGGCCGTAAGCATAGAAGGCGGTGAAATGGCAAGATCTCAATACGTTCAATCGATAGCGTGTGAAGAGATACCTTCGGTAAAGATGAATCCAATCCTTTTGAAACCCGAGACGAACGGATCGCAGATCATCGTGCTTGGCAAGCCCTATGGGTATTCAGGTGCAAAAGATTACATGAAATCGAAAAAAGCCGAATTGCTCTCGCTAAGCGTTGATGCTTTGCGTGCTTTGATGAATACCCATGATCTGGTCGTAATAGAGGGTGCCGGAAGTCCTGCGGAGATAAACATCAAAGATCGCGATATCGTCAACATGAAAATAGCCCAATCGGTAAATGCCCCAGTGATTCTTGTCGCTGACATAGAAAGGGGCGGCGCTTTCGCTCAAATAACCGGAACAATTGAATTACTCGAAGAAGATGAAAAGAAATTTGTCAAAGGATATATTTTCAACAAATTCATGGGAGACAAGTCGCTGCTTGAAGATTATCCTGAAAGACTCGCGAGAAAGTATAACATCGAATTTTTTGGAACTATGCCCTACATCAAGCACAAAATACCGGAAGAAGATTCCATGATAGATTGGGAAAAAGATGGAGAAGGCGATCTTTCGGTTGATGTAATTCATCTTCCACATATTTCAAACTTCGACGATTTCGATCCTTTGCTTTGGAATACCCGTGTTCACTTCATTGAAAATGGAAAATTGGATGGAGATATCGTTGTGATACCGGGCACGAAGATGACAATTGAAGATTTAGAATGGTTAAAAGAAAGAGGACTCGATTCTGAGATAAAATCGGCCGCCAAAAGAGGATCGTACGTAGTCGGCATATGCGGAGGCTATCAGATGATCGGAGAAGAAATTTCGGATGGTCAAAGACGTGTTGAAGGCATGAATCTTGTACCTGTGAAAACTGAATTTGTGGAAGAAAAACGTATATCAAACCTTAAGGGCCACGAAAAGTTTACCGGAAATGACATTGAAATAGAAGGATATGAAGTTCACCACGGAATTTCGCGTTACACCTCTTCGATTTCCCCTTTTGCCGTGGTTGAGAATGTAAATGGGAAGAATTCGAATTATGAAGATGGCTACGTTAAAGGTAAGATCTTTGGAACGTATTTTCACGGCCTTTTCAGAAATTTCGATTTTACCCAAGAATTTTTGAACATGGTAAGAAGAGAAAAAGGTCTTGAAGAAAGAAAGATAATAACATCATCCCTTACAGAGGAAATAGACAGATTCACAGATCTTTTTGAATCAAACATTGACGTGAAGAGCATAGAAAAATTGATATGAAATTTTTTATGCCGGATCCGTTGACTTTCCTTTTAGCCTTGATGATAGATCTTTTGATAGGCGAATATCCGAATGCCATTCATCCGGTCGTTTGGATGGGAAAGCTCGTCAAATATTTCGATAAAGATGCAAAGTCAAATGCTGTAAGGTTTATTTACGGCACAATGCTTTTGATCCTAAATGTTGCAATATGGGCTTCCGTCGGAATTTCGATCATGTTTATTCCCGGTCTCATAGGGATCTTAACGCAGGCATTGCTTTTAAAATCAACTTTTTCGATCCGCGGATTGTATGCCCATGTTAAAAGGTGCAGGGTAGAAGATGATGAAAAAATGAGACATTCTGTTTCTATGATAGTAAGCAGGGATACGTCAAAACTTGACAGATGGCATCTTATATCGGCAGCACTTGAGAGTTTGTCAGAAAACACATCTGACTCCATAACGGCACCTCTTTTTTATTACACACTCTTTGGATTGCCGGGTGCTTTGGTTTACAGGGTGGTTAACACGATGGATGCGATGATCGGATATCACACCCAAAAGTTTGAATGGTTTGGAAAAGCCGCCGCACGTACCGATGATGCGCTGAACTTCATTCCGTCAAGATTGACGGCAACATTTTTTGCCCTGTTTTCTCCAAAAAAAGCGTTTAGATCCATCTTCAAATACGGCCCGATAAAGATAAACGGTACATATCCGATGAGTGCATTCTCCGGAATACTTGGAGTTAAATTTGAAAAGCACGGAGTTTATGAATTCGAAGGCAGAGAACCTGAAATTGAAGATTTGGATAGGGGATTAAGAATTTACGCTTTTTCGGTTTTAATAATTATATCGGTATTTTTTCTTTTAACGGTGGCAAGATAGATGGAATTTCACGGCGGTACTATGGATGAAAGCGTTATAGATTTTTCCATATCGGTAAATCCTTACATACCAGCATGGAAAGATCGACTTTTCAAGCGTTGCGCAGAAATTTCAAACAAATATCTTTACGTGGAATGGATTGAAGAAAGATTCAAAGAAAAATTTGGCAAAGACACCGTTATTCTCGCAGGAGCGACTGAAGCATTTCAGATCGTTGGTTTTACAATCATGAATGACGCAAACGTCGTAATTCCGCTTCCGTCTTACGGAGAGTATGAAAGAATTGCATCTTACACGGCAAAGCGCGTCTTCAAAGTACCGCCTAAGAATGAAATTGATCTGGATCTCGATAGCGCTTTCGATCTTGCAAAAAATTTGTCGAATAACGGAAAAAGTGTGATCATACTGGGTAATCCCAGCAATCCGACGGGAAAATATCTCAAAATGCGTGACGATCTCGAAGATCTTGCGAATAAGGTGACGATTGTGCTGGATGAAGCCTTCGTTGATTTCGTTGACGAGAAATCAAGATGGAACGTTGATCACCCAAACATCATCGTCGTGAGAAGTTTTACGAAATCTTATGGAATGCCGGGAGTAAGAGCAGGATACGTTAAAACCGAAAACTTCAAAAAGCATTTTGAAAAATACAGATCACCGTGGGCATTGGGAAGTTGCGGATACGCTTTCGTTGAATTTTTGATCGAAGATGATGGAACTTTTCTTCTCAAAAGCATGCAATCGATAAAGGCTGAATCAAAAAAATTCGAAAATTTCGGAATCTTCACGGATGCCAACTTTGGCGTTCTAAAGGTTAAAAATGCACATGAGGCACAAAAAAATCTCGACAAATTGGGAATTCATGTGAGAAATTGCGAAAGTTTCGGCCTTTACGACAGGATAAGGGTATCCATAAGAAAGCCGGAAGAAAATGAAAGACTTTTTGAATCGCTAAGGAAGGTGATCAAGTGATACTTATAACGGGCGGAGAAAGATCCGGAAAGAGCAATTTTGCGATCGAACTTGCCATGCATAAGGAAAAGAAGGCCTTCATAGCAACGGCTGAACCATTTGACGACGAGATGAGATCGAGAATAGAAACGCATAAAAGGGACAGAAAAGAAACCTTCGATACTTTTGAGGAACCGCTTTATCTGTGGAAAACTTTGAAGATGACCGTGCATTACGATACGTGTGTCATCGATTGTATGACCACATGGATTGGAAATCTCATGTATCATGGCGTTGATTCGAAAGAAGAAACAGAAAAATTTCTGGCAAATCTAAACGGCAACGAGATAATCGTATCGAACGAAGTGGGCATGGGAATTATCTCGGTTGATAAAATGACGCGCACTTACGTCGAAACACTCGGAAGGCTCAACCAAGAAATTGCAAAGATTGCAAATGAGGTGTTTTTTATGATCGCGGGAATTCCTCTCAAAATAAAATGAAAGGCATAGCAGGCGCCATAGCGTTTTTAACAAGAATTCCTATAAAAACAGATGTTAACCCTGCAAATGCCGTTGGTGATTTTCCCGTAGTCGGCTACATGGCGGGCGGGATATACATACTTTTATTTTGGATTTTGGGAAGATCTTTGCCCGTCATTGTACTTTCAATCTTCTTGGTTTATTTCCTTTTCAACGCTTTTCATTTCGATGGCTTGCTCGATACGACAGATGCATTTATGTCCCAAAAGCAAAGAGAGAAAAAACTTGAGATAATGAAAATGGGAAATTCCGGCCCTATGGCTATCCTCGTCGGCGCACTTTACATGATTCTGATGACTTACGTGCTTGGCCGGGTATCATTTGTCGGAATTTTAGCAAGCACCGTTTCAGGCCGTTACGCTATGGTGTTAACCGCTTATTTCTCGAAGCCTGCAAAATCAGGACTGGGTGCATCGATCTTCCCTGTGAGATTAAAAACACTGATCCATGCGTCTGTTTATCTTGTTCCGTTTTTGTTTTTTCCAAGAACGCTTTTGTTCATCGGAATAGGTCTTGTTGCAGCCTTTGCCATGAAATTGATCTCAGATCGAATGATAGGAGGCATGACGGGAGATGTGCTTGGATCGATAGAAGAGATTGCTCAAATTGTCGTGCTCACAACATGTCAACTGAGGTGATCTATGAGGGATGCGAATTTGATGAAATTCAAAGATGGCTTTTTGGTGCATGCATGTGATTCGGCCGGCGGAATAGGAGAACTAAAAGATGATGTTCTGAAAGTTCCGGTAGAGATAATTGCCAGATACACCTTAAGAACTGCTTTGATGGAAGTCATATCGATAGGTTCAAAACCTTTAAGCGTAAGTGCCGAATTTGCTAACAATCCCGAATATGTTCGAGGGGCGATCGATGAAATAAGAAAAATGATCGAAAGATTTTCTCTTCCTCTTGTCATTTCGACAGAAAAAAATTTCAAAACATCTCAAACAGGTCTCGGTATTTCTGTCGTGGGCTTCGTAAGAAATCCCATAATTGGAAATGCCCCCAGGGGTTCAGATGTTTTTGTCGCCGGTTATCCTTTTGTAGGCGATGAGGTTTTAAAATATGAAGATAAAATTTTGAGTTTTGATGATTTTTTGAATTTAAGAAATCACGATGACGTGGGCGAAATTATACCGGTGGGATCTTCAGGAATTTTTGAAGAAGCAAAATTACTTGCGCAAAATAGCGAACTTGATCTTAAAATCAATGATGAATCCTGGCTTCACAAGAGTGCCGGGCCATCGACCTGTGTTGTCTTTTGGTCTTACGGAAAGCCTGAAATTGGCATTCCAATTAAAAAAATAGGATCTCTTGAATGAGGAGTGTGCTATGTCAAAAACAAGGAAATTAACTTTAATGGCTATTTTCATTGCACTTTCGTTTGTCGGTTCTTTGATAAAAATTCCGAGTCCTCTTGGAGACATAGGCTTTGATTCGACGGCAGGTTTTACAGCGGTGCTTTACCTCGGATATATCCCCGGATCAATTGTCACAATGCTTGGATATCTTATCATCACCGCAAGTGCCGGCTTTCCTTTAGGCATCCTAACTGCTGGAGTGGCGTTGGAGATGTTTTTTGTATCTATCGCTTACAGGTATTTTTACAGAATAAATAAGTTCCTCGGCATAACAATGGCAACGATTCTTAACGGAATAATCGCTCCTCTCATAGTTTTACCTGTTGGCGGATGGGGATTGTACATCGGACTTTTACCTTCTCTTACGATTGCAAGTGTCCTGAATTTAGCAACTTCCGCCATCATCTACGTCGCTCTCCAAAAGATATCAAAAATTTCTTTGAAATCGATGACTTGACATTTTTAAGCAAGAATTCTCCTACTTCTATAAGTGATATACTGAACCAGTTTTAAATTCCGAATCGCAGCGATGGCAGGTGCCCCTAATGGCAGGTAGAAAAAACAGAGATTAGGGATCAGACATTAGAGAAATTTGTGACGCGTAACGCGTGATCCGTAATCAGAAAAACTTTTCATCTCACCCTTTACTGTTTACTCGTCACTGTTCGCTGATCGTGGCATCCTGCTCTCCGCTTCGGTAAATAAGCATTCCGCTTTTAAAGTGAATTCAGTATAACGTCTTGACAATTTCTTTCTAAGATGCTATATTAGCATTAAGCGTTACGCATACTTGATCATGATTTCGAGAACCGTGGGGCACACGGAGATAGCTCGTTGATACTTAGCGCACAAATGCTATTGAGCGAGAAGCCCTCACTTCTATAAGTGGTGAGAGCAGGTCACGGTATAATTCCAAAGTAAGAGCGCGTAGCTCAAATGGTAGAGCGCTTCCTTGACGCGGAAGAGGTAGCAGGTTCAATTCCTGCCGCGCTCACCAAAAGGCGACCCTAAAGGGTCGCTTTGTCTTTTTGTGCTATGATAGATCTTGAAGGGAGAGATTGAATTGAAAGTCGGAGTTGTAGATGCCGGAACAAATTCATTCTTGCTTTTGATGGCAGAAAAAGAAAATTCAAGGATCAATTATTTCTTTGACACATCTACCATCGTTGGACTGGGGCATCTCGTTAATGGGAAAATAAGAGAAGAAAATTTAAAAAAAGCCTTTGAAGTTATCCAAAAATACAAAACACTTTGCCAATCTCACGGAATTGAAAAGATCGCCATTACAGGTACCGAAATTTTCAGAAAGATAGACAAGACCTACTTTCAAAAGATCTCCGAAGGATTCGATGAAATTCGCATCTTGACTGGAGAAGAAGAATCATGGCTTTCTTACAGATCCGTTGTGGAAGACGATAATTTTTCAAATTTAAAAAATCCGCTTGTCATCGATATAGGCGGAGGAAGTTTTGAGATAGCGAAATACACGGAATCAAAATTCAGATTCGAAAGCATACCCATGGGCGCAGTTGTGCTAACCGATCGCTTTGTGAAAGCATATCCGGTTGCACATCAACTCGATGATGTTGACGATCAGTTGAAAGTTTACCTTTCTTCAATCCCATCAGGACCGATTGTCTCGGTAGGAGGCACAGGAACAACCGTTGCAAGCATAATAGAAGGAAGGTCATTTGATCCTACGGTTATCCATGGAAAATTTCTCAAGATCGAGGACTTAACGGAACTTGTTGAAAAAATGAAGAAAATGAGTTTGGAAAAGCTTTCAAAAATAAACGGCATGGAAAAGGGAAGAGAAAAAATAATAATTGCAGGACTGTTTTTGATCGTTGAAATTTTGAAATACTCACATGCCAGCGGTCTTTACATTTCCGTCAGAGGTCATAGGTATGCGGTGGCAAAGGATATGCTGGATGGTGCGAAATGATCGTGGTAAAATTAAATAAAAGAGGAATGGAAAAGATTCTAAGGCATCATCTTTGGATCTTTCTGGATGAAATAAAAGCGGTTATTTCCGATGAAATGTCTGGAATAGCGAATTTGTTTTACGATGATAAATTTGTCGGCAAAGGACTTTATAACGGTAAATCAAAGAATGCCATCAAGATTTTAACGCTCAAAGATGCAGAAATAAATACCGAATTCTTTGAAAAAAGATTTAAAACGGCGACGATGAGAAGAAAAAATCTTTCTCAATACAGACGTGAAATCAATTCAGAAGGTGATTTAATACCCGGCCTTGTGGTTGACAGATTTGGGCAAACGCTGGTAATCCAAATCAGATCTTTAGCGCTTGAGAAGATGAAAAATTCCATAATAGATGCACTTGTTAATGTTTATTCTCCGAATTCCATCTACGAAAGAAGTGATTTTGAATCACTTCCAGAAGAAGGATTATCAAGAAACAAAGGATTGCTTTATGGGAAAGCGCCAGTTACTCAGATTGTAGAAGAAGACGATCTTAAATTTTTAGTCGATGTTGTAAAAGGACAAAAAACAGGTTTTTTTTACGATCAAAGAGAATCAAGGGAAATCGCGAGAAAATTGGCATTTGAAGGGAAAGCACTCGACCTTTTCACATACACAGGCGGTTTTGCACTTAATCTCGCTAAAAGTGGAATGGATGTGGATGCCGTCGATATATCGTCACAGGATCTTGAAATCGGTCATCAAAACGCTGAAATGAACGGTCTAAAAGTCAATTTCATAGAGCAGGATGCTTTTGACATTAAAAATCTTGATCTTTACGATCTCATAATTGCCGATCCGCCTTCGCTTATAAAAAGAAAAGCGGAAAAAAACAAGGCAGTTGATTTTTTCTCGGAATTGACCGATCAAATCATCGATCATCTGAAAGATAAAGGATATGCATGTATTTGTTCATGTGCTTACAATGTAAATGCTGAAATGATCGAAAAGATCGTTATGAACTCTTCGACAAAAAAATCTGTAATCGTAAGACCTATTTGCTGGACAGGGTTGCCCATCGATCATCCACATTTACTCTCAATGCCCGAAACGAATTATCTCAAGTGTTTCTGGTTTGAGAAAGCGATTGGCATATAGCGCAGGGCAGGATGTCCTAATGGCAGGTAGCGTGTGGCTCGTAGCACATAGAAAAGAGATTAGAGATTAGAGTTTAGACATTAGAGATGGTTCGTGACGCGTAATCTGTAATCATACTGCTCGTTCTTCACTACTCACCGATCACCATTTTAGGGTGTCTGTCGGAGCCCAGACGCAAAAGCGCAACACATGGCCAATAGAGTATAGAAAAACATATAACAGGTGAGTGGCAAACATAAAAGCAACAAAAAAGGGTGCCAATATGGCAAAAATTTTGCTTGTTGAAGATGACAGGACAATAGGAGAGATACTTTCTCTTTATCTGGGTAAACAACATGAAGTTGTGCTTGTTGACGATGGAATAGAGGCGGCTAAAATTGTAAAAGAAGACAATTTCGATCTTTTGCTGCTTGATCTCATGCTTCCGGGTTTAACCGGAGAGACCCTTGCTCAGTTGGCGAGTTTAAAGGGTATTCCATTTATAATCGTAACCGCAAAAAATTCCGAGGAAGACATACTTAACGGCCTTAAACTTGGTGCGATAGATTACATAACCAAACCTTTTTCGCCAAGAATTTTGGTTGCAAAAGTAGAGAATTTTTTCAGCCGTGACTCTAAAACATCCAAATTGAATTTTCACCTTAACGAAAGAGAACTCGTAACAGATAAAAAAAAGGTATACCTTACTCCCATCGAGGCTAAATTGATCAACTTCATGCTCAAAAATCGCGGGAGCATTTGCAAAAGAGAAGAATTGCTCAGCATCGCATGGGAAGGTAAAAGATCTGAAAGGATAGTGGACGCAACCATAAAGAACTTAAGAAAAAAACTTGAGGGCAGTGGAATAAAGATAAAAACGGTGGTGGGTCTTGGCTACACGATCGAAGAATCAGAAATTATCAACTAAATTCATCTTATACGTTATAATACCTGTCGCAATAATGGGCATTTTAATGGCCTTTGCCGAGCAAAGAATTTTTGAAAACAGATTTGAAAATTTTGCAAGGGCCCAATTCATAGGTAGAGATTTTTACGGAGTTAGTCCTTATTTTTCCGAACAAAGGCTAAAAAACATAAATGACGTAAAACGTATGACGATGGTAGAGATAGTTGTCTCATTTGTCTTTGCGTTTGGTACTTCTTTGGCGATCTCGATCATTTTGGCAGAGATCTTTCAGAGCAAAATTTCTCAATCTCTTAAAGAACTATCAAATGCAATCGAAATCATACAGTCAAACGAGAAGCCAGATTTTTCAAACGTTGCTTTCTCTTCTGAGATATCAGATCTCGCAAAAAAAATAGAAATACTTTCTGAAAAATTATCTGAAAGATCTATGGCAAGAAAGGCAATGACATCAAGTGTTTACCATGAAGTGATGACACCACTTGGTGTTGTCAAAATGGAACTTGAAGCATTAAAGGATGATGTGATACCGTACGAAAAACCACTTGTTGATAAAATGCTGATAAGTGTCGATCATATCTCCGAGGTGCTTAAAGATCTCAAAAACATCGAAGGTGATGAACTTGCCTATTCCCGAGAAAATTTTGATGCCGGAGAAGAAACGGAAAAAATATTCAAATCTTTTATGGCAGTATTTGAATCGAGAAATATAACTTTCAAAACTCAATTTGAAAATGTTCAGATAAATGCCGATAAAAGAAGGTTTAAACAGGTGATCTTCAACTTGCTTTCCAACGCGGCAAAATACACTTCGCAAGGTGGCATGATCAAAATCAAAACCGGAAAAGCGGGAATAGAAATTTCGAACACCTTTAAAGGGAAATCTCCGGAAAAATTGGATTATGGAACGGGTTTGAGATTTGTAAATAACTTTTGTGAGTACCACGGATTTGAATTTTCAATCAAAAAAGTTGACGAAAATGTCGTGGCTTTAATTGAATTCAAAGGTTGAAACACACGATCGTTGAACATTTTAACCAAAAAAATGTTATCATTAACTTTGTAACAGAGTGTCCTCTGGAGCGTGAAAATGGAAAAACCAAGGTTTTTTAAAACGATGCCTGATTACAAAGAACTTGTCATTTTGTCTGAAATAGATGAAAATTCAAAAACAACTCAAAAAGAAATCGCCATGAAATGTGATATAACTCCTCCAATGGTCAACAAATACCTTGCAATTCTCGAATCTAAAGGTGAAATTGAGATCAAAGGGACAACGACTCGAAATACGACGTATCATCTTACGCCTGAAGGCAAAAACAAACTGATGATTTTGAACATATCTTACAGCAGAGAAATTCTAACGATGTACAAAGCATCAGAAAAAAATTTTGAGCCCGTCTGGAATCATCTGATTTCTGAAAGATTAAAAAAGATACTGCTTTTCGGTGCCGGAGACATCGGAGAAATGGCTTTAGAGATAATGGAAAGTCATGGCATCGAAATTGCAGGGTTTATAGATGAAAATTCAAAAAGAGTGGGAAATAAAATACAAAGGTTCACAATAAAATCCGTTAACGATTTGAATGAAATTGATTTTGATGCCATCGTTATAACTTCATATCGTCACGGTGTTGAAATGGCAAACAGGATAATTTCAAAAACAGAAAAACCTGTGTTCATTTTCTTTCTTGAAAATGGAGTTACATATCTTAAACTTGTCGAAAGGACAAATAAAAGGGAGGGTAACTGATGTTAGGATGGATAATTGGAATTGCCGTGGTTGTCATTTTGGTAATCATCGCGATATGGCTGATCGCGGCTTACAACTCTCTTGTAACTCTTAAAAAGAGAGGACAAAATGCATGGGCGCAGATAGACGTTCAACTCAACAGACGTCACGATTTGATTCCAAATCTTGTTGAATCGGCAAAGGGATACATGAAATACGAACAAGAGACGCTTCAAAAAGTCATAGATGCGAGATCGAAGGCTGTAAGTGCCGGAAATGTCAAAGACAAAATAGACGCTGAAAATCAACTCACGGGTGCACTTGGAAGATTACTTGCCGTATTTGAAAGGTATCCGGATCTAAAGGCAAATCAAAATGTTCAGATGCTCATGGAGCAATTGACAGATACGGAAAACAAAATAGCATATTCGCGACAATTTTACAACGACATAGTAACAAGATACAACACAAAAACGGCCGTTTTCCCATCAAATATCGTTGCTAATCTTTTTAAATTCGAGGAAATGACTTTGTTCAAAGTTGAAGAAGAAGTTAAAGTCGCACCAAAAGTAGATCTTAATTTTTGAATTGAAAAGGAGGCATAAACAATGTACGTAAAGAGTACAAAAGATATCCTTGACAAGGCTAATGCCGAATATTACGGAGTCGGAGCATTTAACATCAACAGTTTAGAGTTTTTGGCTGGAATTATAAGTGCGGCGGTTATAAAAAGATCTCCTGTCATAATTCAGGCAAGTGAAGGGGCCATGTCTTACGCCGGAAACGGTGATTTTAGGAAAGGCGCGAAAGTGCTTGCGGATATGGTCAGAAGATATGCAGATAACATCTCAGTTCCAGTGGCACTTCACCTTGATCACGGCCATGATCTCGATCATGTGCTTGCTGCCATAAGGGCAGGATTTACATCGGTCATGATAGATGCATCTGCAAAACCTTTTAAAGAAAATGTCGAGATCACATCCGAAGTTGTGAGAATTGCACATGCTGCCGAAATTTCAGTTGAGGCAGAACTCGGGAAACTTGTGGGCGTCGAAGATAACGTTTCCGTTGCCGAAAGAGATGCGACTTTGGTCGATCCGGATGAAGCAAAAATTTTTGTCGAAAAGACGGGCGTGGATTTTCTTGCGCCGGCGATCGGAACAAGCCATGGTGCCTTTAAGTTCAAAGGAGAAGCGAAATTGGACTTTGAAAGGTTGAGAAAAGTTAAACAATTGACCAAGATTCCTCTTGTACTTCATGGCGCATCGAGTGTCCTTGAAGCGGATGTCGAAAAAGCCAACTCTTACGGAGCAAAAATAGAAGGTGCAAAAGGAGTTCCGTTTGATATCCTCAAAGAAGCCATCAAATACGGTATAAACAAGATAAACACGGATACAGATCTGAGAATAGCGTTTATAGCAGAACTTAGAAAATCTCTTCATGAAAAACCATCGGATATAGATCCCAGAGATTTCTTCAAGCCTGCGATAGAGGCTGTTAAAAATGTAGTTGCCCAGAGAATGGATATACTTGGGTCATCCAATAAAGTTTAATCGGAGGTGTTTGAATTGAAGATTCTCGTGATCAACGCTGGAAGTTCATCATTGAAATACCAACTGTTTGACATGAAAGATGAAAGTGTCTTATGCAGTGGGATAGTTGAGAGGATAGGATTAAATGGTTCAAGATTGGTACACAAAGCACAGGGTAAAAAATACACGATCGAGAGTGCCGTCAAAGATCACAAAATCGCTTTGAAACTTGTACTTGATATCTTAATAGACAAAGAAAAAGGAGTTATAAAATCCATGGACGAAATAAATGCCGTCGGTCATAGAGTCGTTCATGGCGGAGAAACTTTTTCAGGATCGGTACTTATAGATGAAAAGGTCATGAAGGCACTCGAAGACAACATCGAACTCGCTCCTCTTCACAATCCACCAAATATAATGGGAATAAGAGCGGCAAAAGAGTTACTTCCAGACGTTCCTCACGTTGGCACCTTCGATACCGCTTTTCACCAAACATTATCAAAAAAAGCCTATCTTTACGCGATACCTTTGAGATATTACACGAAATATAAAATAAGAAGGTATGGTTTTCACGGTACATCTCATTTTTACGTTTCGCACAGAACGGCCGAAATTTTGAACAAACCCGTCGAAGAGATGAAAATAATCACGTGCCATATAGGAAATGGCAGTTCCGTTGCGGCCGTCAAATATGGAAAAAGTGTCGATACATCTATGGGATTCACGCCACTTGAAGGGCTTGTCATGGGGACAAGATCAGGAGACCTTGATCCGGCAATCGTTACATTTTTACAGGAGAAAGAAAATTTATCTTACAAGGAAATAAACAGCATCCTTAACAAAGAAAGCGGTGCTTTTGGCCTTTCAAACGGACTCAGCAGTGATATGAGAGATATTGAAAATGCCGCGCTTGAAGATCACAACGACGCTGCGAAAATGGCTCTCGATATATACGATTATAGAATAGCAAAATATGTCGGAGCATACGCTGCGGCGATGAACGGTGTTGACGCCATAACATTTACGGCCGGTGTGGGAGAAAATTCTGCGTACACAAGGGCTGACGTGTGCTCTTATCTTGAATTTCTTGGATTAAAAGTAGATCCGAACAAGAACAACATTCGCGGAAAAGAGGCAATAATATCAACAGACGATTCTAAGGTAAAGGTACTTGTCGTACCTACAAATGAAGAACTTGTAATAGCGCGTGATACACAAAAAATCACGCAAAACATAAAAAAATGAGGAGGAAGTCTCATGATTCTGATGAAGGGAAAGAGCATAGTAAGCATTGACGATTTGACGATCGAAGAATTAAATCAATTGATCGACACATCGATCCGGCTTAAGGATGAACTTTACAGCGGCGAAAGAAGAGATGTGCTTTCAGGTAAAACACTCGGCATGATCTTTGAAAAACCATCTTTAAGAACAAGAGTCGCCTTTGAAACCGCTATGACTCAACTTGGCGGTCATGCGATATATTTAGGACCTGACGATATAAAACTTGGCAAACGTGAAACGACGGAAGACATAGCAAAGGTTCTGTCAAGCATGGTGGATGTCATCATGGCAAGAGTTTTTGCACACAAAACGGTTGAGGATCTTGCTAAATATTCGCGTGTGCCTGTTATAAACGGACTTTCAGATTTCGAACATCCCACCCAAATTGTCGGTGATATGGTAACTGTCAAAGAAAAATTTGGATATTTCAAAGGATTAAAATTTTCCTTCATCGGAGATGGCAACAACGTCGCAAATTCGATAGCGTTTGCCGGTGCAAAATTGGGAATGCACGTCGTCGTTGCATCACCAAAGGGATATGAACTTCAAAAGAAAGTTGTTGAAAGATCTCTTGAAATAGCGAAGTTGACGCAGGCCAAAGTGGAAATCACAAATGATCCATCTTATGCCGCTAAAGATGCTGATATAATATACACAGATGTTTGGGCTTCGATGGGACAGGAAAGCGAAGCCGAAGCAAGAAAAAAGATATTTGCACCATATCAGGTTAACGCAAAAATAATGAGTCTTGCGAAACCGACGGCGATTTTCATGCATTGTTTACCTGCCCATTACGGAGAAGAAGTTACAGAAGATGTTGGACATGGCGCTCAAAGCGCAATTTTTGAGGAAGCCGAAAATAGACTCCATTCCATAAAATCGATGATTGTTCATACAACAAGATGAGTTGGACGTTTTTGTTCCAAGATAACATGAGATAACACGATGTATCAGTAGGAAAGTACCATTAAAAGTGATTTTTTGTCTTTAACAACTCTTTATTGCTTATAATCGCCATAAATTAGGTATATGTTAAAATGAAATTTGGTTTATAATTGTTTCAAGCCTAAAAGGAGGCGATACCATGCAGGAAAAGAAAGAAAAGAAACAGGAAAAAAAGCCAGATAAGAAAGAGAAGAAATAAGTAACCGATCAATGAACCAAAGTCCCTTCTCGGATCGAGAAGGGATTTTTTAGTTGTGACATGCTCCCACCACTTATAGAAGTGAGAGAATTCTTGCTTAAAAGGACGTTAAAAGATGACGAATATTCTGTATTCTGTTCTTATGATAATTTCAATGACTTTTTCTGTACGTGCGAGTAACAACATGCTCGCAACAACCATTCCTTTACTTGTGAAGTACAATCTCGGTTTCAATGAAATACTTATAGGTTTGATATCCGCGGTATTTTCGCTATCCACCTTTTTCATGAGCGGCTTTGTAAATGCAAATTTGAAATCGAAGGAAAGAAGAGTGCTTTTTATATTTTCATCAATAGTTTACGCTGTACTTTTCCCTTTCTTTTCAATGGTAAATTACGTGAGTGTATGGATACTTTCAATAGCCACAGGTTTTGTGCTGGGCGCTTTGATGCCAAACATCATAACTTCTTCGAGCCTTTACGAAGACAAAAAGGTAAGGGAAAGGATTATTTCCATATACACTTTAACTTTAAGCCTTTCACTTATAATAGGGCCAGCAATTGAATCGATAATCTTGACAAAATTCACGCTAAGACAATCTTTTATCTTTTTTGCCATTTTCGGAGTTTTGGCGGCAATAACTTCATTTTTCATAAAATTTCCTGAAAAAGAATCTGAAAAAGTCTCTTCAGACAGAAGAACGCCAATCTTCAAAAACGCTGGATTTCGCGCATCGGTGATAAACAATCTCATATACAACGTCCCATTTGCAATGATAACGGTCTTCGGGGGTATTTACGCAAAAGAATCATTCCATGTCAGTTATTCAATCGTTACCATTCTTTTCTCCCTGTTTTTCTCCACATCATTTTTAAGCAGACTCATTTTCACAATAAAGCCTCCAAATAACCTGCCTTTTCAAATGATCATGTCAGCGATTTTAACCGCTTTGGGGCTTTCAATACTTGTTTTATCTAACAACATCGTCATTTATGCCGTTTCTTTTCTTATTCTCGGCATTCCACACGGACTAACTTATCCTTTATCACTGGTCGCAATTACAAGGGCCTTCCCTCCAGAACAGAGAAATAAAGCAAACAGTTACTTTTTTTCGGTGTTAACGGCAATAGGAACATTTATACCGATTCTTTTCGGGGCTGTGATAGAACTTTTGGGGATAAGATTGACATTTGCCATTATAATACCTTTCGTTCTGATTTTCTTGATCTTTTTGAGAAAAGAAACATCGCGAATGAAAGCGGAGATACCTTAATTGTGCCGTCGAGTGGAAGTGTCTCTCTCCAATTTTAGGTGCAGGTTTGTTTTCTCTGCCATATCTTTGTCACCGTTGTGATAAGATCTAAATAGGTGAATTATGAAGGATATATCTGGGATAATTCAAAAATCCGAATATTTTTCCGGTTTGAATGCCGAAATGATGGGAAAAATAGTTGGCATTTCTCGTATCGTAGAAATTAAAAAGGGTGAAATACTTTTTTCTCAGGATGATTCGGGCAAAAACATATACATGGTCTTAAGCGGCAGGATAAAGATTTTCAAATTGAGCACTGCTGGAAAAGAGTTCATCATAAAGATATTGAACCCCGGAGAATTGTTCGCTGAGTCTTTACTCTTTAAAGAAAAATTTTATCCGGCAAGTGCTCAGGCCATGGAGCGCTCAAAGGTTCTCGCGATCGACGTAGATCAATTTGAAGAACTTCTCATGAAAAACAATGCCATAGCCGTAGAAATTATAAAAAACGTAACTTCCCGGCTTTCTTACCTATCGCAGCGTTTTGAAAATCTAATAATAGGAAATTCTTTTATAAAGGTGGCCTTTTTCCTTTTAGATCTTGCCTATTCGGATGGAACAAAAGAGGGAAAAAATATCAAAATAATCCTCAACATGAACAGAGAAACGATAGGCAATATGCTTAACCTTTCGAGAGAAAATGTGGAAAGAACTTTGAAATATCTCAAAGACCAAAATCTTATTTCGCTGAGTAAAGATCATGTAACGATAATCGATATCGACAAATTGAAAGAGATGGCCATGAAAACATGAGAAGGGCAAAAGCCCTTCTCATTTTCCCTGCATCATCATTTCAAGGTCCGAATCGACATTTCCATTCGGCTTTATCTGGAACTTTTCGACGAGCACATTCAGGATATTCGGTGAAACAAAGGCTGGCAATGTTGGACCTAAACGTATATTTTTAACGCCGAGAGAAAGCAGCACATTCAAAATGAATGCGGCTTTTTGTTCGTACCATGCAAGATCAAAAGAGATCGGAAGATCGTTGACGCTTTCGGCTCCAAAGATTTCAGCAAGTTTGGAAGCCGTTGCTATCCATGTATATGAATCGTTGCATTGGCCTGCATCCAAAATCCTCGGAAGTCCTTCTATCTGTCCGAGATCGAGTTTGTTGTACCTGTATTTTGCGCATCCGGATGTAAGAATTACGGTATCTTTTGGGAGTTTTGTCGCAAGCGTTGTGTAATATTCGCGTGATTTAAACCTTCCGTCGCATCCCGAAAGGACGAAAAATCTCTTTATCTTTCCATCTTTTACCATCTTTGCTATCATGTCTGCCGCTTCAAGGACGGTATTTCTTGCGTATCCTATCGGAATCTTCCCACTTTCGATCTGAACAGGGCCTTTGCCAATCTCGAGTGCCATCTTTATCACGGCAGAGAAGTCCTTATGATCTCCTGTTCTGTCAGGTATATGTCTGACATCTGGCCATCCAACAAGACCTGTCGTGAAAACACGCCATTTATAACTTTCAGAAGGCGGGGTCAAACAGTTGGTCGTCATTATTATCGGACCGTTGAAACTTTCAAATTCTTTGTTTTGCATCCACCATGAATTTCCGTAATTTCCAACAAGGTTATCGTATTTTTTGAAATATGGATAAGCATTTGCCGGCAGCATTTCTCCGTGCGTGTAGACGTTAACACCCGTCCCCTTCGTTTGATCGAGCAGATCTTCGAGATCTTTTAGATCGTGACCGCTTATAAGTATCGCAGGTCCTGGCTTTACTCCTATGTTCACCATTGTAGGTTCCGGATTACCGTAATGGGAGGTATTTGCCCTATCAAGCAATTCCATTGCTTTAAGTCCGACTTTTCCAGTCTTTACAACGTAATCGAACATCGTTCCGACATCTTTTACACTTACGCTTGCATCTAAAGCCTCTTCGACGAATGCAAAAAGTTCATCGTCTTTGAAACCAAGAATGTAAGCATGATCCATGTAGGCAGCCATGCCTTTAAGACTTATTATCATGAATTCTCTTAGCGATCTGACATCCTCGTCTATTTTGTCTGAAAGAATCCCAACATCCGCGCCCTTTGAAAGAAGAGTTTCTTTTGAAAAATTGGTCACCTCCCAGTTGGCGCAATCGGGAATATCCGCTTTGAAATCCTTTGAATATCTCTCTTTGTAAGCATTAAGAAATCTTCCCTTTAGATTGTCTCTTATTTCGAGATCCTCTTTTATGTATTCGATGAATCTTGAAGGATCGAAATTGACATTTGTCACCGTTGCAAAAAGACCCCTTATGACGGCAAGATCGGCTTTTTCATCCGTGAGACCTAATTTTCTCGATCTCGAAGCCCAGAAAGATATGCCTTTCAGAGTGTATATAAGTAGATCCTGTAAGGTTGCAACGTCGTCTTTTTTGCCGCACACACCGACCTTTGTACAGCCCTTTCCATTAAGTGTTTCCTCACACTGATAACAAAACATTCATAACACCTCCTCGATTTCACATATATTTTAACACCTGTTGCTAAAAAGAACTGTGATTTTTATCACAAATATTACGTTAAAACCTCTTCAAAGGGTTGTAAAAAAAGTCCTTTCTCAAAACGAGAAAGGACTTTCTGGGTGAAAAATCACTTACCTGTAATGTTTTTCTATCAAACCCGTTTTAAAATCAATGATTTCCTGTGTGATCGTGGGTTTATATGTGGTATCCACGTAAGCACTGATGAAAATATACCTTGTGTAATTTCCGTTTGCCGATACAGATACCACTATCGGAGATGTGGAAGATGGGTAATTGTAGTATCCGTAAAAATCACCTGGAGTTATCGAATTTGTGTGATCGAAATCCTGCCATGCGTAAAGTTTATAAGTTCCGGGAGGACATTCTATCGTATAGTCTCCATTCTCTTGGACGTAAGTCTCGGTTGCCGTGTTATTTGTAGATGTATCTACTGCAAAGACTATCAATGGTTCCCACGAACTCGTGTATGTCAGGGCTTCATAGGGATTGATCAGGCCATAGCCATAGTAATTGTCTTTTCCGCTCGATCCAAGATCTATCGCGGTTGAATGTAAAATCGTTCTTATCAAAGAATTTCCCGTTATTCCCTTTGACATCATCAGGGCTATAAGACCCGATACATGTGGAGCCGCCATAGAAGTGCCGTACATGTAAGCATACGTACGGGTATCTGACGATGTTGAATAGTATGTGCTAAGTATCGGATAAGAGGCATTTCCTCCCGGCGCAACGAGTTCAAGGTTAGAACCATAATTCGAGTAAGAGTTCCAGACGTTGTTTTTATCTACCGATCCCACTGAAATTACGTAGTCGTTGTAAGCCGCAGGATACAAAAGCCCGGAAGTTCCGTCGTTTCCGGCGGATGCGACTATAAGAATGTCGTTAAGGTAGGCATATTTGACGGCATTGTAAAGTGTTGTCGATGAACTTTTGCCTCCCAAACTCATGTTTATGACCTTTGCGCTGTGTTCGACTGCGTAAATTATTCCCTTTGCGATGTTACTGTAGTAACCGTCTCCATTTTTGTCAAGTACGCGAATTGCCAAAATTTTTGTGGAATAAAGCCCTCCCCAGTTCATGCCGGCAACTCCCAGGGAATTGTTAGTTTTTGCGGCTATTATGCCTGCAACATGTGTTCCGTGACCACGCTCATCGAAGGCATATGGATCGTTATCGACAAAATCGTAACCGCAGTTATTACTGACAGCCAAATCTGGATGATAGAAATCAACCCCGCTGTCAAGAACTGCAACGTATATCGTGTTCATTCCGCTTTCAACGCTCCATGCCTGCGGCATGGAAAGATTTGACATATTCCACTGGTAAGAATAGTAAGTGTCGTCGGGAACAGTCGCCTCCGATGCTATGTAATCGGGTTCGGCGTATTCAACATTTGAAAGTTGGGAGAAAAAATTCACCGCTTCTTCAACCGGACAATCAACCTTTACAATCGTGAAACCGAAAATACCGTCTTTAGAATGAAATTCTTCTTTGATCGAGAATTTGAATGGGGCGGATATTTTTTCGATTTCATTCTGTGCGTAAAGATTGTTTTTGAATTTAACTATGATCTCATCCGTTTTATACCGTTCTTCTGATAAATTTTTAGTTTCAACGATTGGAAATTCCGCAGACTGCGTAAAGGCGGTCTGACCCACGTAGGTGCTTACCTTTCCCGATACGGTTGCAGGCCCAAGAGGTTTTTTACTCACCACATCGCTCCAGGTAATTCCAAATTGGTTTTTTGCTCCCACTTTGTAACTGTAAGTGTAATTGTAATTCAAATTCGTGTGGTTATAAGAGGTTGAATTTTGAGGAAGAGAGACAAGACTGTAAAAGTTGGTTCCATCAACGCTGTACTCGATTTCGTAAGAAGATTCATTTGAGGCATTATCCACCCACGTTATCGATATACTTTTATAACCGGAAGTTAAAGATACATTTGTGGGTTTTGACGGAGAAAGCAGAAAACATCCTGACAAAACAAGAGAAAGAAAAATACCCACCATGCAAAGCAAAAGCATCTTTTTCATATTTAACCCCCCTTCGATTTTTTTCTACCCCCATAGAGTCTCTTTGCTTTGATCGTTTCATTTATTTTCACTGATGTCAAGTTATAAAAATGACAAAATAAATTGAAATATGGTGATTTTAACAAGTTAAATGATTGAAAGTCCTAATACCTCATTTTATCTTAGAATTTCTCGATATATCTTTTTCTCTCTGAAAAAATGAAACCACATGGTTAATTTTCTTGACATATGTATATACATGTGATAAAATTTTAAAGGTGATGCCAATGAGAAAAGAAGAAAGAAGAAGAAAAATACTCGATTTACTCTCAAAATCAGATTTAGAGATCAGCGGAGATCAACTTGCTAAAGTTTTAGGAGTTACAAGGCAAATAATCGTTCAGGATATAGGCGTTTTAAGATCGATGAATTACAACATAATCTCGCTGGCAAGGGGATATAAGTTAATAAAAAAGAATGACGGCATAAAAAGAATAATCGTGGTCAAGCATTCAAAAGAAAAAATAAAAGAAGAATTGATGTGCGTTGTTCAAAATGGCGGAAGAGTTTTAGACGTCATCGTTGAACATCCCGTCTACGGCGAACTAAAGGGAAACATCAACGTCTCAAATGAAGATGAGGTTGAGAAGTTCATTGGAATGATCGAAACATCCTCGGCTATGCCTCTTTTATCCCTTTCAAATGGGGTACATCTTCACACCATAGAGGCAAAGGATGAAGAGACCATAAAGCGCATAATATCAATTCTTGACAAAAAGAAATTCATCTTGAAATAGGAGGATAAAGATGAAAATAGACCGTGTCGTTGATCTTTATGTGTCTTCCAAAGTTCAAAGGTCTCTGCTTCTGCTTTTCTCTCTTGCATGGATGGCCGATGCTGCCGGAGTCATGATGATGACATTCACCTTAGGAGGCATTTCCTCAGAATGGCACCTTTCGATATTTCAGTCAAGTACGATTGCGAGTTTGACCTTTGCCGGCATGCTTTTGGGAGCGATAAGTTCTGGTTTTGTTCTTGATTTGGCGGGAAGAAAATTTGCGATGAATCTTTTTCTTGCTTTTACGATCTTTTTTACGTTCATAGATGGATTTTCGCCTTCTCCCCTTTTCTTCGGAATTTTTAGACTTTTGTCAGGCATAGGATACGGAGGTCTTATGCCTTCGGTCAATGCCTATCTTAGCGAGAGCACGTCTATAAAAATAAGAGGAAGGTATCTCGTTTTGTTAGAGTCAAGTTGGGCGGTAGGCAGTATTTTAATTGGTTTGTATGCAGTTACATTCGGATCGGCATGGAGAAGTGTGTATTACTCAATTTTAGTTGCATCTTTGATCTTCATACCATTTTTGAGGATAAAAGAGAGCCCACGCTACGTTTTTTTGAAAAAGGGCAAAAAGGGTCTTGAAGAACTTTTCGGTAGACGTATAGAGGAAGATATAGAAACGATAGAAAAGCCTGTAGTTCCGGTTAAAGCCCTCTTTGGGAAAAAATATTTTAAAAGCACTATTCTTGTATGGTCATCGTGGTTTACCATAAGTTTGATATATTATGGCTTGTTCACATGGCTTCCAAAGATTCTTTCCGCATCCGGAATACAGGCAAATGCATTGTGGTTTACGTTTTTCATCTTTCTTGCACAACTTCCGGGATATCTTAGCGCTGCCTATTTCATAGAGAAGATAGGAAGAAAACCTTCTTTGATTCTCTTTTTTGCGGGAACGGCCGTTTCGTCTCTCATCTTTTCATTTGTCACAAACATTTATACGCTTATCATTGCCGGATTGGTAACAAGTTTCTTTTGCATGGGTGTATGGGGCCTTATCTACGCTTACACACCGGAACTTTTCCCGACATCTTTCAGGGGCAGCGCAAATGGATCTGCCGGAATGATGGCAAGAATTGCCGGCATAATAGCGCCTTATTTTGTGGCCGCCTTTTTCGGGACCAACGTTTTACACGCTCTGATATGGTTTTCGATTTTAGCCTTTTTAATGGCCTTTCTGACCGCATTCCTTGGCAGAGAAACTAAAGCAGAAAATATAGAATAAGCCCCTTAAATTGCCAAGGGGCATTATACTTAACTCAACGAATGTTTGATCAATGATCGGTGAAGCGTGAGAAGTGAACCTATTTTAATTGACAGTTATCAATTGAAAATTGTCAATTCTTGCTATACTTAAATAACTTTAAAAGTCGAATGTTCATTTAATTTAAGCGGAAGGCAGGATGCCCTCGAGATGGCCTTCGCAGCGGAGCGAGGACAGACATCGAGTGGGGCACCTGCCGGAGCGATGATTCATTGAAACTCTTAGTATAATTAAATCATGTATTCGCTGTTACTTCAACGGCATCTAATTTTTCAACTGCATCGAATCTGCACACTTCATAGCAACTTCCGCACTTTATGCATTTCTCCTGATCTATCGTGTGTACTTTCTTTATCTCGCCCGTTATCGCTCCGGTAGGGCACGCCCTCGCACACGCCGTGCATCCCGTGCATTTGGCAGGATCTATCCTGTACGCAATTAAAGCCTTGCACGATTTTGCAGGACATCTCTTCTCTTTTACGTGCGCTTCGTATTCGTCTCTGAAATACCTTAAGGTGGATAAAACAGGGTTCGGCGCAGTCTGTCCAAGTCCGCAGAGGGCGGTGTCTTTTATTGTGACCGCGAGAGTTTCAAGTCTTTCTATGTCTTCCATCGTGCCATTGCCTTCAACTATTTTATCGAGGATGCCGAGCATCTTTCTTGTGCCTTCTCTGCATGGCGTGCATTTGCCACAAGATTCGTCCGCCGTGAACTGCAAAAAGAATCTCGCCACATCTACCATGCATGTGTCTTCGTCCATCACTATCATTCCGCCAGAACCCATTATCGTTCCTAAACTCGTCAATGAGTCGTAATCTATCGGCGTGTCTAAATATTCCTCCGGTATGCACCCTCCAGATGGCCCTCCGGTCTGGACTGCCTTGAACCGCTTTCCGCCCGGTATCCCTCCGCCTATATCAAAGATCAACTCTCTCAGAGTCGTGCCCATCGGCACTTCCACAAGTCCCGTGTTGTTTACCTTCCCAACTAACGCGAAT
>NZ_JBMFWB010000004.1:0-95768 GCF_049965695.1 Athalassotoga sp.
ATGAGAGGAGCTTTGAAAAACAGATGAGATTCTATAAGGCTTTGGATCTGCTCATAATAGATGAACTTGGATATCTTCCGCTTGATTCAGAAGGGGCGAAACTGTTCTTCGAGCTAATAAGCGAGAAATACGAGCAAGGCAGTGTAATAGTGACATCTAACAGAAGTTTCAACGAATGGAACAAGATCTTCGAAGATGAGGTAATAGCTACGGCTGTACTTGACAGATTGCTTCATCATTCGACGATAATAAACATACGGGGAAAGAGTTACAGATTGAGGGAAAAGCAAAAAAGCGGTATGATAAGATTAGATACGTCAAAAATAATTGATGAAAATGCGCAAAATTGACCGATGAAAATGAGCAAAAAAATTCGGCGTTTTTAATCAAAAATTTTCGATGTTGACAAGGATATTTGAAAAATACGATATGGTGATTCTTGACGAGTTGGGATACATTTCATTCGATACGGAAGGGTCTGAACTGTTATTCCAATACATAGCGATGAGATACGAAAGGAAAAGCACGGTCATAACAACGAATCTTATCTTTTCAGATTGGATAAAGACCTTTCATGATACGGCTCTGACAATGGCTCTGCTGGACAGGATAACACACAACGCGATTATCTTGAACATGAACGGAGAAAGTTACAGAAGGAGGCAAGGAGCAAAGAAATAACTGAGGTGGATCACTTTTAATGGGCGCAGTGGATCAATTTTTGCTTGACTTTATACAAGTGCTTTAGGAATAGATGGAGAATTGTTGATTGAGGTTCAGGAGAAGGCTTATGACTCTGAAGATGTTGTAAGATTTCTTGAGAATATGCTTGAAGCAGTAGAAGGGAAAATAACAATAATATGGGATAATTCACCGATTCACAAAAGCAAGAAGATAAAAGAATTTTTGAAATCAGGAGCGGCAAAAAGAATACATCTTGAAGCATTGCCTGGATATGCACCTGAATTGAATCCAACCGAGGGTATATGGAATTGGTTAAAGAAAGTAGAACTTAAAAATCGGTGTTTTTCAGACATAGAGTCTTTAAAGCAAGGTGTTATTGAAGCATCCGGCAGATTGATAGAGCGAGAAGATGTACGTCTGGGATGTGTTGCTGAATGCAAATATATCACAAGTTGAATCATACGGGCGGTGATCAGTAATATTTCAAATTCTCGCTCAAAGAAATGGGAAGTTGTTTATTTTTTGAATCCCTTTTGCAGTGGTACATGTGCACACTGTTGGTCAGCTAATAAATTATTAGGTAGTTATATGCCCGTTGAATGGCATATTTCCTTCTTTGAAAGGGCAAATTTCAAGAAAATTAAGGAATTACGAATCACTGGTGGAGAGCCCTTAGAATACAAGAAAATCTCCATTGTATTAGATAAAATAGTGGAAAAAAATCAAACATTTCACATTCCAATACGAATACTTACTAGCGGCCGAAATATTTTATCTATAAAAGAAGAGCAAATCGGAATTGAGGAAGCGTTAGAGAAACTTTTATCAATTGGTATTGTTCGGGAATCTGTTGAAATTCATTTATCTGCTGACGAGCATCATGCAGGAAGTTTTTATGATTATCTAATTGGAAGAAACATACCCATACAAAATCTTTCTGAGATCTACCAGCGCAACGAAAAAGGAATAAGGTTAATGAAAATCGCGATTAAGAATTTTTTGGCTGCTTGCAAAAAGTTGAAAGAAATTGTTCCTGGATTCCGCGGATGTTACTTAGAAATACATTGTGAAAAAGGGCGATTGAGTTACCATAAAAATATTTATTCCTTTATTTCAGACGAAGAATGGAAGCAATACGTAATTGCGACAGAAGGTCTCTTTAATTCTGGCAGAGCTTTAAACCTTGGAAACAATATTTCTATTCCTATAGATAAACATCCACCTATATTCATAATACCGGGGGCTAAATTCGTTTCAGAATCTCCATCGTCTAATCTATATGAATGTTATGAACTAAGAGAAAAAGGAAAAACAAGTGAGAAAATTTACCTTGTTCCAACTTTTAAAGATTCACAAGGAGCAGCCATAATAGGATTTCACAATCTTGTATATAATTATTTTTGTGGTGGAAGCGCGGATGATGCATTGAAAATGTTTTTGGGCTAATTTGTTCAGAAAATAAAAAAACTATGATTCATGTAGTTCGTTGCGTGCTTTGAAAAATTTCTTTAATTGGTACCGAGCATTAGAGCATTACTTTAGGAGTGATATTATGGATGTTACGATAAGAGTGCATGATCTGTGTCGCGACTACGTTGTTCGTAGTATGTTTTCAAACAAAACAAAGCGTGTTGTGAAAGCTCTCAATGGAATAAATTTTGAAGTTAAGAAGGGTGAGATATTTGGCATTCTCGGTCCGAATGGAGCAGGTAAAACCACAACGATTAAAATACTTGCAACTTTGCTTTTGCCAACAAGCGGAACGGCAAAAGTTTTTGGGTATGACGTTGAAAAACATCCCATTGAAATACGAAAAAGGATAAACCTCGTTATGGGAGGAGAAAGAAATCTCTACCAAAGGTTGACTGCTTTAGAAAACATGGAATACTTTGCTGAACTTTACAATGTACCATTGAATATAAGAAAAAAAAGAATTTATGACTTGCTCGGACTTGCAGGGTTACAGAAAGAAAGATGGTCAGACAAAGTAGAAACTTACTCAAAAGGCATGAAGCAAAGGCTTCAAATTGCCAGAGGGCTTATAAACGATCCGGATTGCCTGTTTCTCGACGAGCCCACAATAGGATTAGATCCAATTGGAGCAAGAGAACTAAAAAATATAGTTAAAACTCTGACGAGAATGGGGAAAACCATTATTTTTACAACTCACTATATGCAGGAAGCGGATGAACTCTGTGATCGTGTTGCTATTTTGAACAAAGGAACGATAGTAACAATTGGAACACCAACTGAACTAAAGAAAACATACACAGAGAAGTTTCAGATAGATCTAACACTGACATTTATCACGCACGATCATTTGGAACACCTGCAAAACTTAAAACATGTGAATTATGTGAGAGTAAATGAATTGGAGAAAAAAACTCACCTTTTCATCGATACGCAAGCTTGTTCTGAGGCAGTGGAATCTGTTTTTAACGTTTTACATGGAATACCTATCCAGGATGTTTCAATCAAAAAATCAACCCTTGAGGATGTTTATGTCAAACTTTTGGGAGGAGAACATTAACAACTATGAGACACTTACGAATTTTTTTAGTTGTTTTGCAAGTACAGGCAAAAATTTCATTCTCAAGAAATCTTTTTAAATTTTCTGTACTAATCATGCCAGTATTTTTCTCAACACTATTGTACTTTATTTATGGTAAAACGGACAACACTTCTGGTTCATATATAATGTTTGGAAGCGCCATTGCATCATTATGGGGAGTTGCCTGTTATTCATCAGCCATTGAAATAGAAAGAGAGAGAATTTCCGGAACACTTGAAACAGTCGGTGTAACGCCTGTTAACTTTGAGTTTGTAATATTCTCAAAAATCATTGCGAATACAATACTTGGTCTCATTTCATTTGGCATCACAATAATTTATTCTTTGCTGATCTTACAAATACCTTTTTCTGTGTACTCTTATGCACAATTCATTTTATGGTTTTTTGTTCTTCTTTTTTCATTTATATCAATGTCATTCCTACTGGCGACATTATTCACACTTTCCGGAAATGCTTTCGCATGGATGTCGACGGTGCAATATCCCGTTTATTTTCTATCTGGTATGTTGTTTCCAATCAAGATACTACCAAAATGGGTTCAGTACATATCTTCTGTTATACCAATTCGATGGTCAATGGAAGACTTAACAAGAATAACAAGTGTAACGTCTAATTCTTTTATTATCCCGAACCTTATATCGATAATTTTGAGTTTGTTTTATATCGGATTAGCACATTATTGTTTCAGGATTATTGAGATAAGAACAAGAAGAGAAGGAACACTGAGAGGTTTTTAATGAAAAGAATTGCATCTTTTTTTAGGAATTCTTGGTTAGCGTTTAAAGGTGTTTCACTTTGGTTGAATCCACAAGCCTACCTTACCGAAAAGATCGTAAATCCAGTCTTTCGCTTTATGTTCTACGGTTTTTTGCTTGCCTACGGTTATAAAACCACGGAGAACGCCACTGTGTATATCCTCGCAAACGCGATGCTTCTGTCCACGATAAGTGCTTTTAATGGGGTGGGGATCATCTATTTTTCTGAACGGCATCAAGGAACACTTATCTACACGATAATAAGTCCAAAGTCTAAATTTGTTGTGATATTTCAAAAGGTTCTCTACCACATCTTCGATGCTTTGATAACCGTGACAATAGGAGTAGTGTTGGCAGCAATAATATTCGATTTTAGATTTACCGTAAATATCTATGCCGCTTTACTTTTTATATCTATTTTGGGTACGATATCAGTTAGCACCTTTGGAATTTTTATATCAAGTTTCGGATTACTAACGAGAGACATAAATATGCTACTTAGTATTGCAGAAAGTGTCGTGTTTTTGTTCAGTGGAGCAAACTTTCCAGTTAAGCGTCTACCTTTTGGCTTAAACTATGTTTCACAAATTCTTCCGCTTTCTCATGCCGTTTCAGCAATACGGTTGGTAGTAAATGGAAATATTTGGTATGGGTTAAGCCTTTCGTGTATGGAAATTGCTATAGGCTTGATATATTTCACGTTAAGCATCTTACTTATACGATTTCTTGAACGTCAGGCACGCACTCGAGGCAATAGTGATTTGTACTGATATGTCCCCAAAGTTGATACAATCAAAAGTAGAGACCATGTACGAATGTATCATTGCAATGAAACATCACAATCTATCTTATCGAAAATGGGAAGGTTGCGGCAAATGGGAAGTACGAAGATATAATAAAGACAGAGAATTTCAATTCCATATTTTTAGAATGACAGAAATGTATTACCGAACTTGGGAGGGATTTTTGAAAAAATGGCGACAAATGTTCATATATTGAAAAACAGGAACTTTCTTCTTCTCTTCTTCGGAAGGCTCATATCTACGGCTGGCTCTGCTATTTTTTTCGTAGCAATCGTATGGGCCGCTGCCACAAAGGTTGGTGGTGTGGGACCTGTCAGCCTCGTTTTAATGGCCACGGCAATACCTTCAGCGATATTTTCACCATTTGCCGGGGTGTTAGCGGATCGAAAAAGAAAAAAATGGATAGTCATTTTCACAGATATGATAAGTGGTATCGTACTCTTTTTAATGCTTATTTTTCTTAATGCCGAGTTTGGGCAATTATGGATACTTTTAGGTGTTGTATTTACCATTCAAATTCTTTCGACATTTTTTAATCCGGCACTTCAGTCACTTGTTCCATTAATAGTAAAAGATGAAGAACTTTCAAATGCAAACGCTTTGCTCTCGATGACAGGGAGCATTTCTCAATTGATTGGGATGGCGATCGGAGGGATACTTATCGCAGTCGTTGGACTGTATGGAGCCATACTTGTCGATGGGATAAGTTTCATATTTTCCGGTATTTCAGAGGTTTTTTTGGAAGTGAATGAAGTCAAAAAAGATAGTAAAAAGGGTTTAGGTTCAATCTTTTCTGAAATAAAAGAAGGCTTTGCAGTTGTTTTTAAGAAAGCCGATCTTGGAGGATTGATCGTAACAGAGTCGATAATAGATTTCTTCGGAACTCCTATTTTTATCTTCTTACCTTTGATAATCACGAGATACATGAATGGCGGTTCTGCTCAATACGGTCTTATGCAGTCCCTTATGGGAGTTGGAACGATTGTGGCCTCCGTTCTGCTTTCTTTTATGCCGGAACCGAAAAGAAAGTTTCTTCTTATGGCAATATCAACATTTATCTTAGGATCATGTATGAGTTTTATCGGGATAAAGCAATCTTATTTCGTGCTTGCTCCCGCATTGCTAATCCTTGGATTTTTCTCTGGAATTGCAAATGTGATACAGAATGTGATCCTGCAAAGAAGTTCTCCGAAAGAGGTTCGAGGTCGTGTTTTTTCTTTTAGATCGACTTTGAATTCTGGACTTAGGCCTGTCTCTTACGGATTTGCAGGGCTTATAAGCACTTTATTTCCGATAACAACACTTCTTGTATATCTTGGGATTTTATCTGGTCTTTGTGGCTTTGCTTATTTTTTCATAAGTAAAAAAGTAAATCAAGATAGTGTCAAGATAATAGAATAAAATTGGTATTCAACAAAATAATTTTTGCGCAATATTAATTTTTCAGTTCTAAATTTGAAAATAAAAAGATGGTTTGAGAAATTACAAAAGCCACGCATTGCGTGGCTTAAAATTTATTCGAATTTGAAATTTTTTTCAACAAGGCTCTACCCGTCGGTAGAGCAAGATATGTCACTTGCTCGATTTTTTCTCCATCTTTTCCTGGAGTTCTTTTTGGTAGAGATCATAAACCTGCCATGTCCACCACATATAACTCACTCCTTCCTGATAGTACATTTGCGATATCTTTCTATCAGATCGCGATCTGATTTTAGCACATTTTTGATCTGATGTCAAGTTTTTTGAAGATAAGCGATGATTTTCAATGAAATTCTGCGAGATATGATGATTTTAATGGCTAAATGTCTTTAATCATTGATAATCGCCAATAACAGTCTGAAATCAGGTTTGTATTTGAAAGTAAAATAGTTTATTCTTTCTTCGAAAGAACTAAGGGGATCATAACGTGAAGATTAATTTGAAAAGCATGAAAATGATGAACAAAAGAATGATTTTAAGGCATCTCGTTGAGAATGGTCCCACATCAAGGATGGAACTTTCCAGATTTACAAAGCTCACACCAAGCACCATCGGCAGAATTATATCCGAACTCTCGGAAAAAGCGCTTGTTGAAGAAATAGGTTATTCTGACAAATCTCAAATCGGAAGAAAACCCGTGAATGTTGCCGTCACAAAAAAGTTCGTGTCAAGCGTGGTGTTTAACGTAGGGGTAGAGCAAACAACAATCGCGATAGGTTTTTTTGACAGATCGGTAAAAGAAATAAAAAGATTTTCAACCGGAAGTTTGAAAAGTTTTATCTCAACGGTTAATCTTTCTTTGGAAGATGTGGAAAAATGTTATCCGTTGAATCATGAGTTAACATCAATAGTATTTGCCTTTCCGGGCATTGTAAATGCAAAAACGGCAACCGTGATCTACGCGCCAAATCTTAATTGGAGAAATTTGAATCTGAGAGACGTTGTAAAGTACAGATACAGAATAATAGCAGACAACGAAGCAAATCTTTCCGTACTGGCCGAAAGCATATCTTCAGAAGATGCAAAAAAGTCCGAGAACACATTTTTTCTTTACGTAAGTCAGGGAATAGGTGGAGGGGCAATGATAAATCACCAAATCTTAAGAGGTAGCGGTTTTGCGGGCGCAGAAGTCGGACATACGGTTGTTGAGGCACAATCGAATATAAAATGTCATTGCGGAAACTACGGATGTCTCGAAAGATATGCTTCTCTTGTACTTCCGGTTATCGAATATGAAAAAAACGGCAGAAGGCTTGATGGCAAGACTTACACGGAAAAATTTAAGACGCTGGCCGAATTTTACGCAAAGGGAGATAAAGTTGCAATTGATTCTCTTGAAGGATTTATCCACTACCTTTCAATAGGACTCATAAATATAACAAACACTTTTAACCCAGAAGTTGTGATCATCGGAGGTGGCTTTAACAAGATTTGGAAATATTTTGGCAAAGCACTTTATCAAAGAATATTAGATCGTGCTATGCCTGGGGTGATAGATAATATGACCTTCAGAGATACACATTTCGACGAAATAGAAGCGCCAGTTGCGGGTGCAAATGCACTGGCAATAGATGTGATGATAAACAATTTAGATTAAAAATAGAATCTGGTATCCCAGATTCAAATTCAAAGAAAGGGTGAGGAGTAGATGAAAAGTTTTAAAGTGTTTTTGTTGGTAGGCCTCCTTATTGGGGCGATGGGAATCATGTCGATGGCTGCCACCTTCTCGATTTACGATTGGTGGACTGCAGGTGGAGAAGCACAGGCAATAGCAACTGTTTTGAACATGTACCATCAGGCATATCCGGATGTCACGATAGTTCAAAATCCAGTTGCCGGTGGAGCTGGCGTTAACATGCAGGCAGTCATAAAATCTTTGATCTTTGCAGGTGTTCCTCCTACGACATTCCAGGTTCATGCTGGATGGGAAATGTACCAGTACGCAAGTGCGAATTTGCTTCAACCCATAACGAATCTTTGGCAATCCGAGGGATGGACAAATGTATTCCCGCAAAGAATACAACAAATATGCAGTTACAACGGTCAATTTTATGCTGTCCCAATGGATGTTCACAGAGCAAACATGATATGGTACAACAAGGCGATATTTGATAAACTTGGCCTTACGATGCCAACAACAATTCAGGATTTCATAAACATGCTTCCAAAGATAAAAGCAGCCGGATATACTCCGATAGCCCTTGGAGATTCTGCAAACTGGACAACGGCTATGTTGTTTGAAGAAACATTGCTTGCCGTAGCGGGACCCGATAAATACAATCAATATTTTGAGGGTAAGATAACGGCTTCTGATCCTGCAGTTCAACAGACGATTCAATATTTCAAAACCGAACTTCAGTACGTTAATCCTAACCATGCATCTCTAACATGGGATCAGGCGTGCGGATTGCTTGTCAGCGGTCAGGCTGTTATGACCATAATGGGAGACTGGGCAAATGGATATTTCATGGCCGCAGGTTGGAAACCAAATGTTGATTACGGTGGTGTTGCCGTACCGGGAACAGAAGGCATTTACAACCTCGTTGTTGATTCATTCCCGATTCCTGTCGGCGCACCGGATGTTCAGACTGGATACGATTGGTTAAAATTAATAGCATCTGTACCGGCTCAGGCTGCATTTAATCAGATAAAAGGTTCAATACCTGCAAGAATAGACGTGCCAACAACCGGATTTAATCCGATACAGGTTGCGAATATGGAAGCCCTCAAGAAAGATGTGCTTACAGCTTCAGCAGTTCATGGCAGTGAAGCACCAGTTGCATTTGTTACAGACTGGGAAAATGCTTTGACTGTCATTCAATACCATCCAGATATGAGTTTACAAGCCTGCGTTAACCTTCTCAACATGACTGCCCAGCAGGATAATCTTGCTGGAACAGTTGCCAGCGCTAACGTCAACTACTAAAGTTTTCGGGCACCCTAATGGGTGCCCTTTTTGGAGGTTTTGATGAGAAAAAGAACTCTTGTTTCGATAGCGTTTATTGTGCCGTCTGTCATAATCGTTGGAATATTCGTTTATGCATTCATAGCATGGACTTTGGCTGCATCTTTTACGAACTGGAATACCTTGCTTCCAAACTGGTCTTTTGCAGGCCTTAAGAATTACATATATCTTTTCACTCAAGATATGAGATTCCATATGGATCTTGTAAATAATTTCATTTTCTTGCCATTTTTCGTGCTTGGAACGATGATCTTAGGTTTTTTCCTTGCAACTCTCTTGAACAGCGGGGTAAAATTCGAAGCATTTTTCAGAACTGTCTTTTTGCTTCCTATGGCCATTTCCCTCGTTGTGTCCGGTGTTATATGGATATGGATTTACGATCCGACAAATGGGGCACTTGCGTCCTTATTTCAAATCTTCCATCTTCCTGCCGTAAATTGGCTTGGAAGTATGACCTATGCGCTTCCGGCCATAATAATAGCGACTATATGGCAGTACACCGGTTTTACAACTTCGATATACTTAGCCGGCCTAAGGGGTATACCTCAAGAAGTGCTTGAGGCGGCAAGGCTTGATGGCGCACATGGATTAAGATTGTACTGGAATATAATAATTCCAATGGTTCAATCTTCGACGGTCACCGCTTTCGTTTTAATGGTTCAACTTTCTTTGCAGATGTTCGATATTGTGTGGGTCATGACACAGGGAGGTCCCGCTTTTGCAACGGATATGCCTGCCGTTTACATGTTCATAGCGGGATTCAAGCAAAATTTCGTTGCAAGAGGTGCGGCAATAGCAATTATAATCTTCGCGCTAACTCTTGTGGTCGTAATACCATATTTATTCACGGCTGGTAAAATAACGGAGGAAGAAGCATGAGAATATCTAAAAAGATAGCAACTTATTTGGTTTTGATAATTGCTTCGATCTTCTTTCTCTTTCCGATATACATGTTGGTCGTAACTTCGATGAAATCGTTGCAAGAAGTCAACACCACAAGTTCATGGTCGTTGCCGGTTCACATCGATCTTTCCGGTTTTGTAACGGCGTGGAATGGTATTTCGCAGGGATTTGCCAACAGTTTTGAGTTCACGATACCTGCGTTGATACTTTCAGTTTTCTTGGGTTCAATCGGGGGATTTGCACTTACAAAAGTCAAATTCAAAGGTGCTAATACCATATTTTTATTTTTACTCTTTGGCATGTTTTTGCCCTATCAGGTTGTTTTAATACCTCTTGTTAAATTCATGGCTGCTTTGGGACTTTATGGGAATATATGGTCTTTGATAATAACGCACACGGCTTACGGTATCCCAATAACTACCCTGATCTTCAGAAACTTTTACAGTTCAATCCCGACAAGTTTACTGGAAGCAGGTCAAGTCGATGGTGCAAACACACTTCAGATATATGGAAGGATAATTCTTCCACTTTCGATACCGGGAATCGTCGTTGCTTCAATATGGCAGTTCACGAATATATGGAATAACTTCCTGTTTGGATTGATTTTGGGGTCTATGCCCAACGTAAGGCCTGTTACCGTCATGCTGAACAATCTAAACGGTGCAATGATGGCCCAATGGAATACATTGATGGCAGGAGCTCTGATAACCGCAATTCCAACTTTGATAGTTTACCTTATCGCAGGAAAATATTTCGTCAAGGGCTTGCTTGGAGGAGCGGTAAAGGGATGAAAACACGGAACCGAAATTCCGTGTTTTTTTAATCCCAATTTTTTAAAGGTACATTTTTTCGAACAATTCCCTTATCTCTTTACTTTCACGTACGACCTCAAGCGCTATTTCGGCATGGTTTGTCATGTAACCGTTGCCTATTATCATGTTGATATCCTTACCAATGCCTTCAGCACCAAGTGCTGCTTTTGTGAATGATGTTGCCATGGAGAAAAAATAAACCGTCCCGTATTCTTTTGTTGCAAGTATTGAGGCCATTTCGGTGTCTGGAACGTTAACCACGTTTATCGTTATGTCTGCCATTTTTCCATTTGTGACATCGGAAACGATCTTTTCTACTTTTACGGCATCGGTTGCATCTGCCTCAAAAATTTCGGTTATTCCTATTTTTTTAAGATATTCAGCCTTTGATTTTGAGTGTACGATTGCTATGACACGTCCGGTTGGCCCTGCATATTTTTTGGCCGCATAAGCGCATAATAGGCCAGATTTACCGGATGCACCAATTATAACGACCGTATCATTTGGATTTACAAGTCTTGCTGTCTGTGCCGGAGCACCGGCAACGTCCAATACCGCGAGTGCGAGACGTTTGTCCATGTCTTTTGGAAGTTTTGCATAAACTCCGCTTTCGAATATTATGGCTTTTGCCTCTACATCAACTTGATCGTTGTCAAGATGAACCTTTTTTATTTTCTTTATATTCAATGGTGTTAAAGAAAGGGAGACCAAAGTGGCAATTTCATCTCCTACATCTATGTTCACTTTTCCCTTTAATGCATCTCCTATTTTTTCGATTTTGCCTATTAGCATGCCTCCTGAACCCGTTACCGGATTGTGCATTTTTCCCCTTGAATTGACTATTTCAAGGATTTTTGCACTTATTTTTTCTTCATTTTCTCCCACGTCTTTTTTGATCTGCGTGAACGAAGCGGCATCGATGTTTAGCGTCAAAACATCGACAAGAATTTCGTTATCGTAGATTTTTGAAACATCGTTATCGATCTTCCACGCAGGTTGCGGAAGCACTCCTTTTGGCTCGATGACCCTGTGGGCGCCATATTTGTTTCCGATCATTTTTCTTCCTCCTCACCGAATTTTTTATTTTAGCAGTTTCTCTGCGATCGCTTTGACGCGATCTCCTGAAACCTTTCCCTTCAATTCTTTCATTGCGATTCCCATAAGTTTGCCAATATCTTTTGAAGAAGAAAGATTCATCTCTTTTATTTTTAGCGAGATGAATTTTTCAACCTCATCGTCCGAGAGTTCGGGTCGCGCGAATGACTTTAGTATTTCAAGTTCATCCTTTTCTGCTTTTGCAAGTTCGGGACGATTGCCTTTTTCAAAGTCATTTATCGACTCTTCGCGTTCTTTCATCTGCTTTTTGACTATGGCATCAAATTCTTCTTCCGTCACCGGTTTCATCTTTTCAACTTCAAAATTTTTAACTGCCGAGACAAGCATCCTCAGCACGCCTGTACGCGTTTCATCTTTGGCGATCATGGAATCTTTCAATTTGGCACGTAAATCTTCAAGTATTGTCATCGGTACCATCCTTTAAGAAAGAATTTTATAATACAATTGCGCGTAAATCCTTGCTATCATTGTAAGATCGTCGATGGAGATTCTTTCATCCGGTTGATGTTCTGTGGACCCATGGCCTGGAAATGTGGGGCCAAAAGCGACGGCATTTGGAATGGCCCTTGCATAGGTACCACCTCCTATGGCTATTAAAAAGGATTTCTGACCTGTCACATCTTCGTAGACTTTAGAAAGCAGATGTATAAGTTCATTATCGGGAGAGACAAAAAGAGGATCGTGATGATGACCTATTGAAACTTCCATCCCTTTGAGTGATTCCTCTATTTGCTTTTTTATCATCTTCAAATTAAAGAATATGGGATATCTTATATTCAAAACGAATTTCATCTTTTTCGGTGTTATTTCCATGAGACCAAGATTTACAGTCAAAGGTCCGGACATGCCGTCTTGACCAGATATGCCAAGAGATTTCCCGTCTGTTTCATATCCAATCTTTTTTGCTATATTCTCAAGATGATACTGCATTTCATCATCGTCAATGGGGAAATGGTTCAAAAGATCAACTAAGGTGCTTATAGCGTTGATGCCAGCCGATGGATTTGCACCGTGCGCCGATTTTCCTGTTGCTTTGATGAATAACTTGCGACCTTTGTTTGTAACTTCAATCTTCGATCCATTCGATGGTTTGTATTTTATTACCTCTTCGATTAATGCTTTATCTTTGAATTTGACTACGGCCTCGGCCGTCGGCGCGACCATATTGGGCGCATCTCCACCCTTGAAAGAGAGCAAAGAAAATTCTTCATCCACCTTTCTTTGACGTCTGTAAAGTGTAACGTTTACATCTGCTATTCCTTTTTCAACGTTTATCATCGGAAAGTCTCCGTCTGGAGTTACTCCCCAATCCGGTTTTGTTTCGTGCTTGAAATAGTGTTTCATGCATTCCCATCCCGATTCTTCATTTGTACCGAAGATAATCCTTACCTTGCTTTTAGGTTCTATTCCAAATGCTTTTACGGCTTTCAAGGCAAACAAGGCTGCGATTATGGGACCTTTATCGTCCGTTGCGCCTCTTCCCCAAAGATATCCGTCTTTTACAACGCCGCCGTACGGATCAACAGACCATCCTGTACCCTCCGGCACAACGTCAAGATGACCGAGAACACCAAAAGTTTTTTTGCCGTTTCCAAATTCAACATGACCGGCATAATTATCAACATTTTTGGTTTTAAAACCATATTTTTTACCCAGTTCAAGTGCATAATCAAGGGCTTTTTTGGTTTCAATGCCAAATGGGGCATCTTCTGTGCCTTTAACTTTGTAAGATTTGAATTTTATGATCTCCGAAATTTCTTTTATCATCTCATCTTTCATTGACAAAACAAGATCGTCCAAAGTTTTGTTCATTGAAATTCCTCCCAACGTAATTCAAATTATCGTCACATATTATGTATTATATACTCGTGTAGAATAATAAGTAAAGAGTTTTGAAACTCAAACAAAATTTTAGATCCCCAAATAATTTTTGATTCGTCAAGTCGAATGCTTATTTACCGAAGCGGAAGGCAGCATACCCTTGAGACGGCCTCCGCTTACAGTAAATGACCATTCGGCTTTTAAAGTCAGGTTAGTATATTATGTCGGATGCAAATGTCTAATAAAAATCTTTGTGGGGTATAATTGGAAAAAATAATGGAGGCGTGAAATGCCGGAAGACAGAATTCAGGAAAGTAATTTGGAATTTTTAAAAGAAAAGAAAATAATTGTCAAGATCTATCTTGTAAACGGAGTCCAGATAAACGGGCTCATAAAAGCGTTTGATCCATACGTTGTGGTTGTGGAAGATGAAAAACAGCAAAGCATAATCTACAAGCACGCCATAAGCACCGTAATTCCATCCCAAAACCCTTATGATGACTCCAATCATGTTGATAACAAAGCAGATATGAAATGACCTGCTACCGTTTATCGTACATCAAAGGTGATTACAAACATTACGACCCTTTGGAAGAGAAGATAAAAGATATTGTCAACATCGAAAATTGTTGCGCATTTTCATCGATCAATTTTGAACGCCTTCTAAATAGCTTTCGGGATCAAGGTTCAAATCCAAAAACTGCCGTATGTCGGACACAAATGCTTTAACGGAATTATCGGCGAGTCCGCTTGAGAAAAGGTTGAACTCAAAAGTATGGGCATCTTATCTGAATTTGTGATATTCAAAATTTCATTTAAGCAATGCTATCTTTTTGTTTCTTTTACCTTTAGGATAAGCGTATATTTCGACATTCATTCCTATACTATCGAGATACTTCAAGAGTGTCGATATTTTGATGTCTTTTCTTGCTTCAATTCTGGAAATGCTTGTCTGAATCATCCTATCATAGAAATTTTTGTCGTTTCTTTTATCTCCGCCGATTAAAAGTACTATCTGTCTTTCGGGGTCGAAAGCAAAAAATATTCTTAAAACATGTTCTTTGGTTTGTATGCGCATCTCTTTCATATTTTTATATTTGCTTTGTTTGACAGTATCAACATAAGGTCTTCCTAATGAAGGGCCTATATTTTGAAGTATTATGAGGCGTTTTAAAATCGCTTCTTTAGAATCATCATCAAGTTTTGCCACCATATGATGAACAACGTTGGGTTTTGCATCCTTCATTGTGAATATGTTATCAGCGGCAAATTTGTAAAAGTAAGATGGATGTGAGAGAAAGTTGTCAAGGCCAAATAATTCTTCTGGATCATATTTTGAATAAATTCCGTTTGGAGATCTGAAATCAGGTATGCCACTCGGCGTACTCACGCCGGCTCCTGTGAGGATGGCAACTTTTCCGGCATGTGCTTTAAGTTTATCAAGAAAAATTTTTGAATCCATAACGATCATCTCCAAAAAGGCCTACTATGGTTTTTTGAAATAAATTCACGTTAAACCTCGCTTCTTTATAGGCGGGGTTATTTTATGTTCCACTGTGCTGATTTTGATAGTTATCAATTTAAAATTTTCAAAGGCCTAATAAATCCCAAAATATGTTTTTAATCTGCGGAAAATGGGATATAATATAAATGTGTATAACGAATAAAAAACGGAGGAACGTAATGCAAAAGATATTTTTAAACGCAAAGATCCACAGAGCAACTATAACGGACAAGAATCTTGAATATGAAGGATCGATAACCATAGATCCTGTTCTAACGAAAGCAGTTGGTATTGAAGAAGGAGAAATGGTTCAGGTAGTCAATCTTAACAACGGCACAAGGTTTGAAACTTATGTGATAAACGGAGAAGAAAATTCAGGCATTATTTCTCTCAACGGAGCTGCAGCGCGTCTTGGAGAAATTGGAGATAAAGTCATAATAATGGCTTACGCTATTTTCAACGCCAACGAAAAGCACGATGCGAAGATTGTCATTGTTGATTCTAAGAACAAGATCATAAAATGATTTCTTCTTTTTTTCCTAATCTTTCCCCAAGTATAACTCCCACCATCGTTATAGCACCGCCGATATATATCCATACCGACGGTATGTTCTTCAAGATCATCGTATCTGCTAAAACGGAAACAACAGGGATCAAATATATGAAATTACTCGATGTGCGCGATCCAAGCGATCTGACGGCGTAATTCCATATTAAGTATCCAAATCCGGAGCATAGAGTGCCAAGAAAGAGAAGCCATAAAATAACATCAGGTCTCAAAAATGTTGCTACATTAGGCCTTTCTACCGATATTTCAATGATTGAAAACGGAATCAAAAAGATCAAACCCCATTTTGTCATTTCAACAGTTGTGAGTAAGTTATCGTAATTTTCCAGTTTGTTGATGTATAAAGTATACATTCCCCACGAGATGGCAGCGCCCAATACGAGAAGATCTCCCAAAGCATCGCCTTTCAGTTCAAATCCATTTGAAGCGATTATTATCGTAACACCTGCCAGAGAAAGAAAAGACATAAGGTAAAGCATAAATGAACTTGCCTTTCTTCTCGATATATCTGCAATTATTATGGTGAATATCGGTACAGTTGCTATTAAAATAGAAGCCTGAGACGGTGTGGTGAAACTGACACCGAAATTTTCGAACACAAAATATATGGTTATGCCCCACAACCCTGCCATAGCCGATAAGAATTTTGCTTTTTTCGGAAGTTTTCGATCTTTCACCGTTAACCTTGAAAATACCCACAGTATAATCCATGAAATGATAAACCTTAAAGTTGCCATGGTTATAGGTGGTATAACACTTACAACAACTTTTATCGCAACAAATGAAATTCCCCAGAAAAAAATAATCGTAAGTCCAAGTATTATGCTTAAATTATCATTCTTCGTGTTCATTTGTCAGTCTTGTCAATGCCTCAACTATATCGTAAGGTTGGATCAATTCTCCGTCTTCTCTCAACACGGTTTCCATCGGTACATTTTTTTTGTTTATACGGCTTACTTCATGTGCGAATTGCCCCATATTCATCTCGGCAACCACGATGCCGGAGATACGTGAAATCAACTTTTTGAGAGGATTTATCGGGAATGGCCATATCGTTATAGGCTTGAAAAGGCCTACCTTTATTCCGTTAGATCTTGCCAGTTTGATGGCACGGTAAGCACTTCTTGCCGTTGTGCCATAGGCTATTATGAGATATTCAGCATCATCGACCATGTATGAATCGTATATAAGTATTTCATCAAGATGTAAATTTATCTTGTTCACGAAATGTTTCATCAATTTTGAAGCCATATCAGCATTTCCTATCGGGAAACCGCTTTCATCGTGAAAAAGGCCTGAAACATGAAATCTTGTACTACCCATCGATACAAGGGGTTGTATTTCATCGTTAAGTTCTGATTCTTCGAGAAATGGCTGATATATGGTGTTTTGATCCATATCTTTTGTGAGTATCCTGTCTACGATTGTAAACTCATCGGGATCGGGAAGATAAAAACTTTCTCTCATATGGCCAACGGTCTCATCCATCAAAAATATGACGGGAGTTCTGTAAATTTCAGAAAAATTAAAAGCCGTGACTATGTATTTGTAGACTTCTTCAACTGTAGATGGATACAAAACTATTACCGCGTGATCCCCATGCGTGCCCCATCTTGCTTGCATAATGTCTCCCTGCGCAGTTTTTGTAGGAAAGCCTGTACTGGGACCGGTTCTTTGAACATCAACGAAAACAACAGGAGTTTCCGTCATCGAAGCGTAACCTATGGCTTCTTGCATAAGGCTAAAACCAGGTCCACTCGTGGCTGTCATCGATTTAACTCCTGCCAGAGAAGCACCGATAATTGCAGCAGCACTTGATATCTCATCTTCCATTTGTATAAAGGTACCGCCTACCTTTGGCAATTTGGCAGACATCGCCTCGGCTATATCCGTCGCAGGGGTAATTGGATATCCTGCAAAAAATCTGCATCCGGCCAAAATAGCACCCCGCGCGCAAGCCTCATCTCCTTGCATGACAACAAATTTTTCACCCATCTGATTTACTCCTTCCGAGCATTTCTATTTTTAATTTTACCACTATTTACCTAACACATCCAACTGAGGACTCCTTTACGAGCCTAAGTTCGGAATTTTCTCGGTATTAAGTGCTATAATTATCGTAGCGAGAAATAATTTTGTAGGAGGTGAGTATCGCTGGAAACGATTTCGAGATTTAAGATCCCCGATTCGATCGATATCGTGTCTTTTCTTGGAGAATATGATTCAAATCTCAAAACTATAAAGAAGTATTTCGATGTTGGAGTTACGCTTATGGACTCAGAATTATGGATAAAAGGGGAAGAGGAAAAGGTAAAACGTGTCAGTGGCGTGCTTGATAGGATGGTCAAGATCGTTTTAAAGGAAGGAAGTGTTGATATAAGAGATCTTTTGAACACAAAAGAAAGAACGACTTCCAAAATAGAAGGTGTCGGGGTATTTCCAAAAACAAAAGGACAGCAGTTTTATGTTGATTCCATGAAAGAAAATGACATAGTTTTTGCGATAGGCCCTGCCGGAACAGGTAAAACTTACCTTGCAGTTGCAATGGCAGTCGAGGGTTTAAGAAGCGGCGAGATACAACGAATAGTTTTAACTCGCCCTGCCGTTGAAGCGGGTGAAAAACTCGGTTTTTTACCCGGAGACATGATAGAAAAAGTAGATCCGTACCTAAGGCCACTTTACGATGCCTTATTTGACATGATGAGTCCCGAGAGATTCAATTATTACCGCGAAAAGGGCATAATAGAAGTCGCACCTCTTGCTTACATGAGAGGAAGAACTCTCAACAACGCTTTCATGATCCTCGATGAAGCTCAAAATACAACTCATGGTCAATTGAAAATGTTCCTGACAAGAATGGGATTTGGATCTAAAGTAGTCGTAACTGGAGATGTGACTCAAATAGATCTTGAAGACAAGGCAACTTCAAGCCTTTTGGAGGCACAAAGAATTCTCAAAGACATAAAAGGAGTTTCTTTTGTTTATTTAAACGAAGAAGATGTGGTGAGAAATCCCATAGTTAAAAGGATAATAAAGGCATATGAGATTTTTGAAGAAAATGAGAAGTAAAAAACTTTACGTATATCTTTACTACTTTTTGACGCCTCTTGTGCTTATAATTTTGTCCAATCTGTCAATTCAGCCGAGAATTGAATGGGTAAATGAATATATCCTCATAGGCGGGGCTAATTTTCTGAGTTTCAAATGGATAAAAGATCACGTGAAATTCTTTAAGATACATGAACAATATTTCTGGACATATGCCGCTACGATATTTCTTGCAGTTGCATTTTTTCCATTGGGTAATCTTCTTGTTGGTCATTATGGTATTCCAGTTTTCTTTGGTGTAATTCTTGTGGCGGCCTTGATGGGAACCGAAAGTGGTATTGCTTCGGCGATAACGCTTTCAACCGTTGCGGCGGTCATGTCAAATAACAGTTTTGATCTTTTCGCGATGTACATCGTAAGTTCAATCACGGCCATATACATGGTGAAAAATTTCAACAAGCGTACCGATATGACGAAAGTTGCGTTTTATGGCTCCATCGTATCGGTTATAATGTTTTTTGCGATGCACATGGATCTTCAATTTATATCTCAAAGTGGGACCAGCATTTTGATCATCGCTTTAAATCCATTTGTTTCGATGATTTTAGTGCTTGGAATTATGCCATACGTGGAATACATATCGCGAATATATTCGAACATAGGCTTGCTTGAACTTGGAGGTTTAAGCCACCCACTTTTAAAGGAATTGTCAATGGAAGCGCCGGGAACGTATTTTCACAGCGTTGAACTTGCAAATATGTGTGAGATGGCGGCAAGCAGAATAAACGCGAATTACATCCTCGCAAGAATAGGATCCTATTTTCATGACATAGGAAAGATGAGAAGGCCTGAATTTTTCACTGAAAATCAAAAAGGATTCAATCCTCATGACTCAATGACTCCTATCATGAACTATCTTGTGATAATTTCTCACGTTAAGTATGGAGTTAAAATGGCAAAGGAAAAAAGACTGCCTTTGCTTGTGGAAGACATGATAAGGGAACATCATGGCACAAGAATGGTTTCGTTTTTTTATCAGAAAGCGCTTGCCGAAAATCTTAACGTAAGTCCTGATGATTTTAGGTATCCTGGCCCGAGACCGCGCACCAAAGAGGCAGGCATCGTAATGCTTGCGGATTCATGCGAGGCTGCCTTCAAATCGATGAAAGAGATAAACCCATCCAAAATCCAAAATATAGTCGAAGAAATTGTCAACAGGGTTTACAATGAACGTCAATTGGATGATTCCGGTTTGTCTCTCAAAGATCTTGATGAAATAGCCCAAGAATTTTCAAAGATACTTTCTTTAAGGATGAAAACGCGTTTGTCGTATCCAAAAAGAGAAGAAATTGAGAAAGTGATAAAAATTGCCAATTAGAATTTTCAACGATCAAAAGGTCAATTTGAATTTGCCACTTATAAGCACATTGCTTGAAAAGGTTTTGAATGCAGAAAAAGAAAATGGAATTATCGATCTCATATTCGTCGATATTGATGAAATTGTAAGGCTGAATTCTTACAGAAAAAAATCAGGACCTACCGATGTTTTGTCCTTTAACTATGATCAACAGGCGTTAAAAGGAGAAGTTTACGTTTGTCCTGATTACGTGATGGAAAACGCAAAAATATTCAACGTTACTTTTAATCAAGAACTTTTGCGCGTTTGCATTCATGGGATACTCCATGTGTGTGGATACGATCATGAAAGAGATAAAGCATCCGAAAAGATCATGTTTGAAAAGCAGGAAAACTACCTTTCAGGTTTCGCAGATTTTTTGAACGATATTTGCTGAGTCAGCCTTAAACTGATTTTTTGTTAAAAAGTATTTCCTTAACCTCATCGTAAAGAAATCCTTTGTTTATCCTTGAAAGTATCCTATCTCGAATATCTTCAGCAAGTTTTTGAGCCTTTGCAATGCCCATTATTTTAACTATCGTTGCTTTATTTTCCTGGAGATCCTTTTTTGGTGTTTTACCCATTTGCTCGAAAGTGGCTGTAACATCGAGAATGTCATCGCGAATTTGAAAATACGTTCCAAATTCGTACCCTGCTTCTCTGTAAGGCAAAGGATCTAATCCCGCCATCATCGGACCAAATGAAAAAGAAAAGGCAAAAAGCGCCCCAGTCTTTCCCCTATACATCTGTAAGATCTCTGATTCCGAAGGTTGATACCCTTTTTTCGACATGATGATGTCTCTTGTTTCTCCGTCTACGAGTTCTATAAGTGTCTGGGTAAAGGCCCTTATCACATCGTTGTTCTTTGATTCGGTACAGATATAGCCGGCCACTGAAAAAAGCAAATCTCCTGCCATTATGGCTATATCTTCGCCAAAAGCAACATGGTTCGAAGGCTGGCCTCGCCTATAATCATCGTTGTCAATGGCTGGAAGATCATCATGTATAAGAGAGCCGGCGTGCATCATCTCGGTTGCACATGCAACTTTTAAGGCAATATTTTGATCAACGTTGAAGTCTTTTGCGCTTGCAATTACAAACTTTGGCCTTATTCTTTTGCCTGGCAATTTTAACGTGTAAAGTGCGGCAGTTTCAAGTTTTGTAGATAAACCAAGTTGCTTTATCATACTTTCAATGGCATCATCAATTTCCTTCGTGACTTCCACCTTCACCTTTCTCTTCATTTTCAAAATACTTTCTTATTTGATCTATATCAAGATGTTCTACGAAATCTTTGAATTCTCTTTCTTCGGTTTGTTCTGCTTGATCTTCTATTCTTATGCCACTTTCCTTTATTATTTCTTCTGTAGTGTAAATGGGTAATGCTTTTTTTGTGGCCATGATTATCCCGTCTGAAGGTCTGCAATCTATCTCCATGGTTTTATCATCAACTTTCAAAATCAATTTAGCCCTATAGGTATTATCTTCAAGAGAATCTATGAAAAGTTTTTCCGCAACTCCGTTGAAAGCGCTTATCACGTTGAGAATCAAATCATGTGTTAAAGGTCTTGGAAATTCTGCTTTTTGGATTGCCAAAGAAAGTGCAAAAGCCTCACATGATCCTATCCATATTGGAAGTACCAAAGGGGAATTTGGAATCTCAAGTATCACAACCGGCGTGTTGTTTCGCTTATCAAAAGCAAGTCCTTTAACCTTTACCTCTTTCAATTAATTCACCTCCTTCGATTTTCTTCAATTCGTCGATCAACATATTTCTTAAAAACTCGGATAGCATTTTTGAATCCCATTTGTCAAATGTTTCCGGTTTTACAACTGGCATTATCGAAAGATAAATATCCGCTTTCTTTATATACACAGAACCCTTTGGCATAGATTTTTCAGTTCCCGAAATAGCGATGGGTAAGATAGGTACCTTTGCTTTTGTCACGATTTTCATTGAACCAATTTTAAACTCATGCACTTGACCATCAGTACTTCTTGTGCCTTCTGGAAATATAGCGATAACCTGTCCTTCCTCTTTCATTTTCCTTATCATGTTGTCTATCGCTACGACTGCATCCCTTGGATTTTCTCTATCTATGAGTTCTCCACCGAGTATCTTTAAAAACTGTCCAACGGTGAAGAATTTTCCGAGTTCTTTTTTTGCTATAAATCCGGCATGAGCATTAACGTATCCTTGAATTAACGTTATATCAAGCATACTTCTGTGGTTGGCGACAATTATGTAAGGACCTTTTTGCGGCTTATTCTCCAAACCTGAAATGTGTACTTTACTCTTCGGAAGAGAAAAAGACCTTCTTCCCCATCGGCCTACGTGTAATTTTATGTAATTTTCTCTTTCTTCTCCTGTTCTTTTAAGTACACCTCTTACAAAAAATGGAGCGTAAGCCATGTATCCCAGAAAGAATATCCCTGTCAACAAATAACGAAGAATTCCCAAATTATCTTCACCCTATCAATTATATCACGTGTATCTTCCAGTGATTTAAAAATTCAGATTTAATCCACATAAAAAGGCTTTAAAATGAACAAAATGCTTTTGAATTTCGTTTTAAAAAATGATAAAATATCAAGTGGTGGATATAAGGGGGTGGTTGAGATGAAAACTGTTTTCATCGGGGATTTTGGTATGTTGAAATTAAAAGATTATACCGGAGATCTCGTCGAAAGATTTTCCGTTTACGATAAAATAGAAAGCGTGTTTGAAACTTTAATTGCAGAAAAAAATGATAAGTTTTTGATATTTTTAGATCGTGAATATGCAAACGATGCACAAAAGTTGAAAGACTTTACGATTGCAAACAGAATACCTTCAAGAATATTTATAAATGTACCTAAAGCAAATCTTTCCATTAAATCAAGCAGGATAATTTCATTTGATTTTGATCTTTACGGTGGAGTGGCGGAATTTATTTCAAATATCGAAGCCCAAACATACAGACTTTCAGGAATAAGCAATTTTATAAGACAACTTAGAGAAGACGTGATCTTCTTGTCTTTCAGCAATAGCAATCTTTTCGTATCAGGAGAAACCGGAACGGGAAAATCGTTGGTGACACAGATAATTCATTTAATTTCCCACAGAAGAGAAAACAGATTTCTCGAATTGAATTGCGTGAATATGCCTGAAGATTTGCTCGAAAGTGAACTTTTTGGACATACAAAAGGTGCTTTTACAAGTGCATATTCGGAAAAACGTGGACTTTTGGAAGAGGCAAACAATGGGACATTGTTTCTTGACGAGATAGGAGAGATGTCACATCACATGCAATCAAAATTGCTGAGGGTCATCGATACCAAAAAATTCATGCCGATAGGTTCTAACAAAGAAATAAACGTTGATGTCAGATTTTGCGCCGCAACCAATCAGAATCCGCAATTACGCCTTAGAGAAGATCTGTTTCAAAGGATATCGGAAGCAAAGATAGAAATGATACCTTTGAGAGAAAGGAAAGAAGACATACCATCAATAGTTGATTTCTTTTTGCTATCTTCCAATTACAAGATAAGGTTTAAAGATTTTCCTGAAGAAGTAAAACATGCTTTCATGGCTCACAAATACCCTGGCAACATAAGAGAATTAAGAAATATCGTCGCACGCTTTGTCGAGTTTTCGGAATCTCCTAATTCTGAAAATATTCCCAAATACGATCCGAATGCTTTTGCCAAACAGGAACTAACGGAAAGATTTGTTGCATCGATGACAGATCTTTACATGGGCCAAATTGAACCTTTAGAAACAGTCATAAAAAGGATACGTGCAAGACTTGAAAGCGAGATAACAAGACGTGTGCTTAATTCTTGCGGTTGGGATAAAAATTTGGCCGCAAAAAAGCTGTCTTTAAGTCGGAAGACCATAGATAACATGATAAAAAAATATAATCTTGACAAAAGAAAAGGGAGAACGACAAAAAAAGCGGATGATAAGAGTACGGTTTAGAATAATCCCCCCTTTTGGGGGGATTGAAATTCATTAATTTTTAGAAGGGGTTTTAACAAGTTAGCCACGGCAATGCTTTCAATTAGAAAGTCACGGCATACCATATTCCGAAAGGATCTTTAAGGTTGTTTCCGCTTACATCTCCGCGATAAGAATCTCTTATGAAATAATACAAAGGTTTTCCTTCATAAGATAACTGGCTGCTGCCATCCGGCCTTTTGAAAATTTGAAAGTTAGAGGAATTAAGTCCCGAAGGAACAACGATACTTTTCACATTAAAAGCAGGCCAGAAAGAAAGACACATACCATTGCATTTGATTGTACTTGTCGATTCTCCGTCAAGATAATAAAGCGTCATGCCATTTGCATCAACAAGGTAATTTCCAAGTTTCGGGTTTGTACCTACCATCACGGTGTAATCTGGTTTCATGACATACCACAACCCTTTTACTCCCTCTCCGTTCGTGTCGCCAGGCTTTTTATCGTTTATGAAGTAATAAAGTGGCCATCCTTTATAGGCTATTTGTGGTCTGCCGTCTCCACCAGTTACAACTGAGAAATCTTTGGGATTTAAACTTGATGGAACAACTATTTTCGAAACGTAAAATGGACTCCAAAAGTCCAAATAAGACCCATTAAACGTTTTTCCATCGACATTTTCTGTGAAATAATACAAAGTCATGCCATTTGCATCAACAAGGTAATTTCCGATACCGGTTTTGTAAGATACATTTATGGTGTAATTACTCGTAGCATTTGAAGTGGATTGAGAAGCCGCGCCGGTTGACCATGTTTGCGCCATACCTAAAGCGGTTACAAATATAAACATTAAAGTAACGATTCCAAGTTTCTTCATTTTACACCTCCTAAATAGGACTACTTTAGTATAGATTATATCACAAATGATTTTCAAAAGCAAGTATACAAATTTCCTCCGATAAAAACACCTTATTACGCTGATTTTCCCAATTTTGGATAAATTAGACAGTTTAAATTCGATTTCCTCTTTTTTCATTTGATTATCAAATGTTATCTCACAAAATCGTAGTATAAAAGCAATCCTAACATAAGCAAGATTTAATTTGTTGTTAATTGACTTCTACTTTGTTAAATGTTAAGATAAACATCAATAAAAAGTAATAAGGCGGTTTTGTTATGATAACAGATAATGTTTTTGAAAAATTTGTGGTGATAAACACGAAGACCTAATAGAGTTTTTGATGATTTGCTCTATTAGGCCATGTCAAATTATAAAGCATGGCTTTTTTTTATATATAGAATATTCTCAAGGTGAGGCGGAAGAAATAAAAAATTAAGGAGGTGCTGGTATTGCTGAGTTTTGCGGCAAGAAGGATGTTGCTTTTACCTGTTACCATTCTCGGTCTCACTTTGTTGATCTTCCTTTTCATGTCTTTTTTGTCTCCGTATGAACTTCTGGCAACTTACGTAAGCGACCCAAGGCAACTTCAAGGAGGTGCTGCGCAGACTCTCATAAAGCAATATGGCCTTGATCAACCATTTTACGTTAAATACGTTAAATGGATTGATGAGATTATTCATGGAAAATTTGGATGGTCTGTGACTCTTAACGAACCCGTTTCCGAGGCTATCATGCAAAGGTTCCCCGCAACTCTTGAACTTGCCGTTTATTCTATCATCCCTATAATATTCATTGGAATATGGCTTGGCGTTACCTCGGCGGTACATCATAACAGATTCATAGATCAGGTTTTAAGAGTTGTTGCACTTATGGGATATTCGATTCCGTCCTTTGTTTTAGGCCTTGTAATACTTTTCATATTTTACGGTGTGCTTGGATGGTTGCCTCCGGGTAGATTGGGTATAAGTTTTTCTATGATATATGATTCGGCCGCTTTTCATCACTACACAGGTTTGGTTACCATCGATTCGCTTTTAAATGGCAGATTTTGGATGTTTTTGGATGCGCTGAAACACCTTGTTGCTCCTATAATGACACTTTCATTCCTTTCATGGGCGGCTCTTCTGAGAATAACCCGATCTTCGATGCTTGAATCTTTAGGACAGGATTACGTGAGAACTGCCAGGGCAAAAGGGTTGAGCGAGCGTGTCGTGATAAACAAGCATGCAAGAAAAAATGCGTTAATTCCGGCAACAACAGTTGCGGGTTTGATGTTCATAGGGATATTAGGCGGAGTTGTCATAACCGAAACGATTTTCAACTACCCGGGCATAGGAAGCCTTATGGCTCAGGCATCAGAGCAACTCGATTATGCGACCGTGCTGGGCATAACTTTGATTTACGGCCTTGTGACAGTCATAGGCAACTTAGTCGTTGATGTCTCTTACGCTTTGATAGATCCAAGAGTTAGATTGGGCTAATTTCGAAAAGTGGTGATGTTTATGCAGGAAGAAATTGAAGAAAGCGTTTTGACAGAAGAATTTGAGGACCAGAACAAAGATGAAAAGACAGATATTCTCTTGGAAGTTAAAAATCTCAAGAAATACTTCCCGATAAAGGCAGGAGTTTTTAGAAAGACAGTCGGATGGGTGAAAGCCGTCGATGATGTTTCATTTTACATAAAAAAAGGTGAAACCTTAGGACTTGTGGGAGAGTCCGGATGTGGAAAAACAACGGCCGGTCAAACTATTTTAAGGCTTATAGAACCAACGGATGGTCATGTCTTTTACAACGGCGTTGATCTTTTCAAACTTTCAAAAGGTCAGATGAAAAGATACAGATCAAGGTTACAGATGATCTTCCAGGATCCTTACAGTTCTTTGGATCCGAGAATGAGAGTCAAGGATATAATAGCGGAAGGTCTTAAATCCGCACACATGGGAAATTTGAGGGAAAGATATGAAAAGGTCAGAGATTACATGCAAAGAGTTGGTGTCTCTCCGACTTACATGAACAGATTTCCCCATGAATTCAGTGGAGGTCAAAGGCAAAGGATAGGAATTGCGCGAGCGCTCGTTTTGAATCCGGAACTGATAGTGGCAGACGAGGCGGTCTCCGCATTGGATGCATCCGTTCAGGCTCAGGTGTTAAACCTTTTGGATGATTTACAGAAAGAATTTCATCTTACGTATTTGTTCATAGCCCACAATTTAAGCGTTGTAAGGCATGTAAGTGACAGAATCATAGTGATGTATCTCGGCAAGATAGTTGAAATGGCAGACAAGCACGAATTATTCACCAATTCTTTGCATCCTTACACAAAAGCGTTGCTTTCTGCCAATCCGATACCGGATCCGACTGTAAAGCGAAGGGACAGGATAATACTGCAGGGAGATGTTCCAAGTCCTGCGAATCCTCCGTCCGGATGCAGATTTCGTACAAGGTGCTGGCTGGCACAACCGGTATGTGCCCAAGAAGAACCAAAACTTAAAGAGGTATCACAGGGACATTTTGTAGCATGTCATTTCTGGGAAACAGTCCAGGATCAAAACTAAAGGAGGGGTTGAATGTGAGGAAGATTTTAGTTGCAGTTACAATCGTTTTGATAGGCATTTTTTCGATCGGGATTGCCGAAGCCGTGGTGAATCCGGATACGGTTGTCGAAGATACTTATTACAACATCCAAAGTCTTGACCCTGCATGGGTTTCAGATGTTGGATCTGAAGAGGCGATAAGTCAATTCTATGATAACCTCATTCAATATGACGGGACCTCTGTGACAAGATTTTTACCTATGTTGTCTACAAATGTGCCTTCAGTTGAAGATGGCACGCTCCTTGACAACGGAACGACTTATATCTTCCATATCAGACAGGGTGTTTACTTTCACAACGGTGATCTTCTAACACCGCAGGATGTTGTCTATTCTCTCGAAAGGGCAGTGTTATTCGACAGGGCAGGAGGGCCTTCGTGGATGCTTTCCGAGCCGTTGCTTCCGAAAATAGATGGAAAGTACGTTGATTCGATAACTCAATGGGCTGCCAAACTTGCAGGAGTTAAATCGTGGAATGATCTTTTTGCAACAGGTACAAAAAATCCTCTCAATGCGTCTTACAAGCAGGCTTTGGTAGATGCATTCAATCTTCTTGCGAAGGACTTTGAGATAAAAGGAAATGATGTCATAATTCATCTTCCACATCCTTACGCTCCATTTTTGGCAACACTGGCACATTACAACACATTGACTTCTGTATTGGATGAACAATGGTGTGCAGCGCATAAGGCATGGGACGGCTCAGCAGACGATTGGTGGTCCTACCACAATCCTACCGTTAACGATGATCCATTCTACAACGTTGAAAATGGAACCGGACCTTTTGAACTTGTGAATTGGAGCGGTGGATTGCAGATTACATTCGAAAGATTTGACAAATACTGGGCAGGCCCTGCAAAGATAAAATATGGCGTTATAAACGATGTCGCTGAATTCACCACAAGAAAACTTGATCTTACAAGGGGACAGGCCGATGTTATAAATGTTTTGGTGCCGTACCTAAGTCAGGTTGAGGGAATTCCAGGGGTCAAAGTTTACACACATTTGCCAACTTTCGCGATTGATTCGATATTTTTCACGTGGAATGTGAACAATCAGGGAGGAAATCCATACCTTGGATCCGGGAAATTAGATGGACATGGCATACCGCCTGACTTTTTCTCCAACAAAGATGTGAGAATGGCCTTTGAATATCTTTTCCCTTACAGTACCTACATAAAACAGGTATGGCTTGATCAGGCCTTGATTCCAAACGGAGCCGTCCCGAAAGGATTGCTTGGCTACAATTCGGCCACTCCCACGGCATTCCAGCAGGATCTCGCGAAGGCTGCGGAATATTTCAAGAAAGCGTACAACGGAGAGTTATGGAACAAAGGCTTTGAATTCACAGCAGTTTACAACACAGGGAACACTCAAAGACAAACCGCACTCGAAATGCTTCAATATTACGCGGCACAGGTTAATCCAAAATTCAAAATAGACATAGCAAGTGAATTATGGGCCACGTATTTGAATGATTTAATAATCAACAGAATTCCTATGTTTATGATCGGATGGACAGGCGGTCCAGATCCATATGACTCGGCACAGCCTTTCTACGGTTCCGGCGGAGCACTTGCGGCATTTCTTGGATCGAATTACATAGAATGGGCAAGGGAACACATGGATCCACTGCTTTCGGAATCGATGAGCACCACGGATCCACAGAAACGTGCCGAAATCTTTACGGAAATGAACACGATAGCGCATGATAACGCACTCTTTCTCTTCACGGACCAGCAGGAAGGCGTAGCGGTGATGCGCACATGGCTTAAAGGATGGGAGTACAATCCAATGAGCTTTTTGAGATTGAATTTCTATTCTTTATCTAAATAAGCGGGTGATTTAGATGGAAGAGATCCTCAGGACAGTCAAAAAAATAATGAGAAACGCAGTTTCACTGTTAGGTGTCGTACTCGTTTCTTTCTTCATAGTGGTGGCAATTTGCGCTCCATTTCTTGCACCTCCATCCTATCCTGGGGATCCTTACCAAATGCCAAGAAGCGGCTGGAGCGTTACACCTCAGTCTCCATCTTTACAGAATCCATTCGGAACGACTGAAGGACAATATAACATATATTACGGGGTTATATGGGGCACAAGGACTGCTTTTAGGGTAGGACTTATAGTGATAGGCTTTGCGCTTACAATAGGGCTTATAATGGGCACGCTTGCGGCTTACTTTGGAGGCTGGATTGACGAATTGCTAATGAGGATAACGGATATCTTTCTTGCGTTTCCATTTCTTGTAGGTGTCATAGTGCTTGTCACAATTCTCGGACCCGGCTTAAATCATGTCATGCTTGCGATGATAATTTTCTACTGGATGACCTTTGCAAGACTTATAAGAGGTAGTATTCTTCAGGTCAAAGAAAATCAATATGTGATGGCATCGGTTGCGCTTGGGGCGCCGGGATACGGCATCATCGCGCACCATTTGATTCCAAATTCCATATATCCAATCATAATTCAGGTTTCAATGGACATGGCAACAATTCCTTTACTTGCGGCGGCCTTATCTTTTCTTGGCTTAGGGGCTCCCGTTGGATATGCAGACTGGGGACAACTTGTGGCCTTTTCGAGAAACTGGATAATATCTTCAAATGGAGGAAATCCTTTTCAATTTTGGTACACAATCTTTTTTCCGGCAATAACCATAGTGCTTTACGCGCTTGGGTGGAATTTGCTTGGAGACACGTTAAGAGACATTCTTGATCCAAAAATGCTGATATGAAGGAGAGAACAACATGTACGTGCTAAATCACATGAATTTGATCGATGGTAACGGTAACGTGTTAGAAGATGCCGTTGTGATAGTTGAAGGAACGAAGATCCGCGATGTGCGAAAGAACAACGATCATGTGCCGGAAGGGGCTGAAGTTATAGACATGAAAGGATATACAATGCTTCCCGGTATGATAGACGCCCATATGCATTTAGGCGGAAATGGGGAGCCAAACAGAGAACTTGAGATGCTGAAAGAATTGCTTCCGATGACAACCTTGAAAGCGTATGTTAATGCCAGATCCGATCTTATGGCCGGATTTACGACGATAAGGTCGATGGGAGACAGAGGATTTCTCGATATATCTTTAAAGAAAGCCATAGAAAGTGGTCTGGTGGAAGGGCCAAGGATGAAAGTCTCGGGACAGGCCATTTCTATGACGGGAGGTCATGGTGACAGATGGCTTGCGCCGGAGGTAAGTGCAAACGGATACGGCGTTATAGCCGATGGTCCGGATGAAATGAGAAAGGCCGCGAGATATCAACTGAAGATGGGTGCGGACGTTGTGAAGATGATGGCTACCGGCGGAGTTATGTCTGAAGGAGACGAACCCGGATCGCCACAACTTACGGAAGAAGAGATGAGAGCGGCAGTTGAAGAGGCACACAAAGTCGGGAAGAAAGCGGCCGCCCATGCACAGGGTACGGAAGGCATAAAAAATGCCATAAGGGCAGGGATCGATTCGATAGAGCATGGAATATTTTTGGACGATGAAGCCATTGAAATGATGAAAGAGAAAGGAGTGTTTTTGGTCGCCACTCTTGTGGCACCTTATAACATAAAAAAATACGGACGCGAAGCCGGTATTCCGGAACACGCCGTGAGAAAGACTGAAGAGATAATAAGTTATCATGCGGATAGTTTTTCAAGGGCATACAAAGCCGGTGTGAAGATAGCGATGGGTACCGATGCCGCCACGCCTTTCAACAAACACGGCGAAAATGCCCAGGAATTGGTTTTGATGGTAGAAAATGGCGCGAAACCCATGGATGCGATAATGGCCGCAACGAAATGGGGATCACAATTGCTTGGTGTGGAAAAGATCGTGGGCACCGTTGAGGCAGGAAAAGAGGCCGACCTGATAGCCGTAAATGGAGATCCTCTAAAAGACGTATCTGTTTTGAAAGACGTCAAATTCGTCATGAAAGCCGGAAAGATATACAAGAGATTAGGGTGATGGTTATGAAAATGGCATTTGTCGGCAGGATCATAGACGGTACGGGTAAAGCGCCGTTCGACGGGGTGGTACTCGTAGAGGATGGGAAAATAGGAAAGGTTGGTTCATTTGTTGCAGCGCATGCAGAAGGCGCAGAAGGCATAAAAAATGCCATAAGGGCAGGATGCCTTGATCAAATAGTGACAAGTGAAGAGTAAACAGTAAAAGGTTAGAAGTGAACAGTTTTTCTGATTACGGATCACGCGTTACGCATCACAAATTTCTCTAATCTTTGATCCCTAATCTCTGTTTTTTCTACGTGCCACGAGCCACGCACTACGTGCTGTTCTGGTACCCGCTGGAGCAATGATTCGGAATTTGAAATTGGTTCAGTATAAATTTCATACGGAGGTGGTTATATGGAGCATAAATGGTTTTTTGTGACAGGTGTACTGGTTTTATTTTCAATTATGGCTTTGGCTGCCGTTCCGAACCCTGACACAGTTGTCTACGAGCAAGAAAGAGCGGCAGAAACTCTCGATCCTGCTATGGTCATTGATACAGCCTCTGGCGAGGTGCTCGACAACATATATCAGACGCTTATTACCTTTGACGGTACGTTTTTGACACGATATGTCCCCGTGCTTTCGACAAATGTGCCTTCTGTCAAAGATGGTACAATCCTCGATAACGGCATGACCTACGTTTTTCACATAAAGAAGGGGGTCCATTTTCAAAATGGAGATCTGCTTACACCTCAGGATGTGGTTTATTCATTTGAAAGATTTGTTGTGACGGGCATGGCTGGAGGCAATTCATATGTATTGACTGAGCCTCTACTTCCGGAGATAAACGGAAATTATGTCGACAACATCTCAAAGTGGGCGGTAAAACTTGCAGGAGTGAAATCATGGAATGATTTATTTGCCACCGGTACGATCACACCAAAGAATGAGGCATACAAAAAAGCCCTTGTAGAGACTTTTGATCTTTTATCCAAATGTTTTGAGATAAAAGGCGATGATGTCATAATACACCTTGCCCATCCATTTTCATCCGATCTTTTCTTCAGTTATCTTGAAGAAATAGATATTTTGGATGAAAAATGGGCTTCGAATAACGGAGCATGGCCCGGAACGGCAGATACGTGGTGGAATTATTACAATCCAGAGCGTCAGGCAGATCCGCTTTATTCCATAACAAACGGTACAGGGCCGTTTGAATTGCAATCATGGACTCAGGGAAGAGAAGTGGTTTTAAAACGTTTTGATGGCTACTGGGGAGAGCCGGCGAAGATAAAATACGCCGTGATAAAAACAGTTTCTGAATTTACCACAAGAAAACTCGATCTGATGCGCGGAGACGCGGACATAATTTCTGTTCCGCCGGCCTACATTACACAGGTTGAAAATATTCCGGGAGTGAAAGTTTCCGAAAACATACCCGAACTTGCCCAGTATCAACTGTCATTTGCATTCAGTGTCAGTCCGCACAACAAATACATTTATTCCGGCAAATTGGATGGCAATGGAATTCCGCCCGATTTCTTTTCGAACTTAGATGTAAGAAAGGGCTTCGAATATCTATTCCCGCACCAAACGTATGTAAAGGATGTCTGGAATGGACTTGGAATAGTGCCTAACAGTCCGATATGTACAGGTCTTATAGGATACGATCCCGATCTTCCCGCGTACCATCAGGATCTGGCAAAGGCTGCCGAATATTTCAAGAAAGCCTACAACGGAGAGGTGTGGAAGAAAGGATTTAAATTCGCCATAATCTACAATTCCACAGATCCGACAATGCAAGAAGCATGTGAGATGTTAAGCACGTATGCCCAGCAGATAAATCCCAAATTTGACGTTGTACCTGTGCCCGTGTTATGGCAGACACTCGTCGGAGAATTTCTCGGCAATGACCTTCCAATGGTAGCACTTGATTGGTTTGCAAATACTTCTTACGATCGCGTGTATGGATATTTGGATTCATCCGGAGTTTATGGAGAAGCGCTTGGACAAAATTTCAGTGCTTTTGAAAAAGATGAATTCGATCCCCTTATAAACGCTGCAGTTGCGGCGACATCTGACAGTGTTGCGGAGAAACTTTACAAAGAGATAAGCCTAAAAGCATACGAAGATGCCATCATGATATGGTTGATTCAACCATCACGTCAGTTAGTTTACAGAGACTGGCTGCATGGCCTTTATCCAACAAATTACAACCCGAGTTACTCTAAAGATCTTCATTTTTACGGTTTGTACAAATCTGGTAATTAGTGAGAAGTTTTGCATGGGGAGGTGATTTTCTTGGCAGATCAAAAAGATAGCGAGATAAGACCGGCAGAGGCTATAGCAAAAGAATCAGATAAAAAACTCAAAAAAGCTTTAAGTCTTCAGGATTTATTTTTTCTTTCAATGGGAGGAATAATAGGTTCTGGATGGCTGTTAGGAGTTGCGGGTGCTGCCGGTACGGCAGGACCTGCATCAATACTGTCATGGATAATAGGAGGGGTCATAGTTTTATTCATAGCCCTGACCTTTGCAGAAATTTCAGGTGCGATTCCAAAAAGTGGTGCCATTGTGAGGTATCCTCATCTGGCCTATGGTGGTTACACGGGATACATAATAGGATGGGCTTACATGTTGAGTGCCGTAACGGTACCAACTGTTGAGGCTGAAGCGGAAATTCATCATTCCAACGCTTACATTTATCTTTCTGCTTTTCATGTTCAATAAATCAAATTTGGTCTCTCACGGAGGATTTTTCCCGTTAGGAGTTGGCAGTATGTTTTACGCGATTCCATCCGCAGGAATAGTCTTTTCTTACCTTGGATTCAGGCAAGCGCTTGAATTTGGTGGAGAAGCGAAAAATCCTCAAAGGGATGTTCCAAGAGCGACTGTGTATTCCGTGCTGGCTGCGATAGCACTTTACACACTTTTGCAGGTTGCTTTTTTGGGAGCGATAAAATGGCCTGCCGGCACAACATGGTCTACATTGACCTCGTCTTCTTTGGGATCCGCACCATTTTTCACAGAATTGCAATACAGCGGAATAGCGCTATTCATAGCATTTTCTTATTTTTTGCTTATTGATGCCTGGATTTCCCCCAGCGGGACTGGCTGGATATACTCCGGCAATTCTGCAAGGGTGTTGTATGGCATAGCGGCAGATGGGTATTTTCCATCTGCGTTGCTTAAAATTCATAGTAAAACAAGGATACCCTATATTGCACTGATAGCAAGTCTTGTACTTGGAGTGGTCTTCTTTTTGCCATTTCCGTCGTGGTATCTTTTTGTGGGCTTTATATCCAGTGCCACAGTGCTAACGTACGTAATGGGACCACTGGCACTGATGACATTTAGAAAACACGCTCCCCAACTTCACAGACCATTCCATTTGCCTTACGCATCTGTAATAGCCCCTATTGCTTTTGTTGGAGGAGCCCTTATCGTTTACTGGTCTGGAATAACAACCTTTACGATGATCTTTTACACAACATTTATAGGAATTCCAATATTTTATTTTCTTTACGCCTCTAAGAAATTAAATCTTTCAAAACTTTTCGCTTACACAATGGGACTAATAGAATTAGTCATAGCGATAGTTGCTTTGGTGGCCAATTACATGTACGTACTTTACCCGTCTTCTAAAGAATCGATGGGGACAAGGACAGAAATATTTCTTTCGAGTTTGACCGTGATGGCCGGTATTGTACTTTTATTCACGGCGATAACATCGTTAAAAGTTTCTCAAAAAGATAAACAGATGTTTTTAAGTTCCTATTGGTTGCTTTCTTTGATGATAGTGACTGAACTATTTTCGTATTTCGGGGCATTTGGAAATGAAGTTTTAATTCCATTTCCATGGGATACGATTGTGATGATCGCCGTCTATTCTGTGATATATGTTTTTGCACTTAGAGGTGGACACAACACAGAAGATCTCAGTGTTATAGTAGAAGAACAAAAAGACTTTAATCTCAACAAATGACAAATAGTAAATGACAGGTAACACGTAATCTGTGATCGAAAAAAATACTGAACCAACCTTAATCGAACATTGCTCCGACAGGTGATTTGCATGGCGCGTGGCTTTTGGCACGTAGAGTATATATACCAAACTCATTTTAAAAGCCGAATAGTCATTTACTGTGAGCGAATGGCAAGATACCTTCGAGATGGCCTCCGCAGCGGCGCGAGGACCAGACATCGAGCGAGGCATCTGCCAGAGCGGTGATTCGGAATTTGAAAATGACTTAGTATATATGAAGGAGGCTAAAATGAAATTACTTCTCAAAAACGCGACTGTTTTCTCAATTACATCCAAACCATTTAAAGGAGACGTGCTTGTCGAAAACTCTAAAATATACGAAGTCGGTGAGTTGATAAAAAAGGATGAAGACACCGAGGTTATAGATTTAGCCGGTAAATATCTTTTCCCAGGTTTCATAGATGCCCATTCTCACATAGGGCTCAAAGAAGAAAGTGTTAACGATCCGGTTGGCTCAGATGTGAATGAAATGACAGATCCTATCACGGCCGATGTTAAAGCCATTGATGGATTTAATCCTGAAGATGACGCCATAGATAGAGCGCTTAGTGGAGGAGTCACAACAGTCATGATAGTGCCGGGAAGCGGGAATCCGGTCGGCGGTCAGGGAGCGATAATCAAATTCAAATCTAAAATTGTCGATGAGATGATAGTCAAGGAACCGGCAGGATTGAAGATGGCCTTCGGTGAAAATCCAAAAAGGGTTTACGGCGATCAGAAGAAAACCCCTTCGACACGTCTGGGAGTTGCAGCAGTTGTAAGGGCATATTTCACGAAAGTACAGGATTACATGAAAAAGAAGGAAATTGCCCAAAAAGACGGAAAACCTTTCACAGAAAGAGATCTGAAACTTGAAGCGGGAGAAAAAGTGCTTAAAGGAGAGATTCCGGCCAGAATTCATGCCCATCGTTACGATGACATACTTACTGCCGCAAGAATAGCGGATGAATTTGGATTCAAATTCGTCATAGAACACGGGACAGAAGGATACAAAATCGTTGATTTGCTCAAAGCGAAAGAAATACCTGTCGTTGTAGGGCCTCTTATGACCTTCAGGACAAAGCGCGAACTGAAAGATATGACGATGGAGTCGATAAAGATTTTAAATGAAAAAGGTGTCCTGATCTCTTTGATGTGCGATCATCCCGTAGTTCCGCTTGAATATGCCTCGATCCAAGCGGCAAGCGCTTTGAGGTACGGGGCAAGGGAAGAAGATTTGCTAAAGATGCTTACAATAAATCCAGCCAAAATACTTGGGATTTCAGACAGAACGGGATCTATCGAAAAGGGAAAAGACGCGGATCTTGTTATATGGAGCGGTCATCCGTTCAATGCCAGATCAAAAGTTGAGAGTATATACATAGAGGGAATAAAGATTATGTGATTAAAATATAATTAAAATTTAATTTTATGAAAATCACATCTTAATGTTTATAGGTTAATATACTTTCAAAGTTGCAAAAGAGGTAGAAAATGCGAATAATTTCGATTTTGGCAATAACAAATGAAAGAAGACATCATAGAGTACTGCCCGGTGGAGCGGTGCCTTGATCGTCTTTGATATAGATTCCACCGGGCCACATTGAAAAGATGTGGCCTTTTTTATTTTAATTTGACGGGAGGTAAGAAGATGAAGAAGTTTCTCGTGTTTGCAGCAATCATTGCGTTTTTCGTGATCATGGGAATAGCCCAGAATGTTGTGAATCCAGACACCATTGTTTACGAAGAACCGGGACCTTTTCAATCCTTAGATCCGGCCTGGGAGTATGACACCACATCTGCCGAGGTTATATGGCAACTTTACGATTCCCTGCTTCAATATGACGGGACATCAACCGTGAAATTATCGCCAATGTTATCTACGAATGTTCCATCGGTTGCAGATGGAACGATTCTTGACAACGGTACGACTTACGTCTTTCACATCAGACAAGGTGTCTATTTTCACAACGGAGATCTTTTAACCCCGCAGGATGTCGTTTATTCTCTTGAAAGGTTGGTCCTTCTCGATTACAGCGGGGGGCCGTCATGGATGCTTGCAGAACCATTGCTACCGACGATAAATGGCAACTACGTTTTGACAATTGTACAGGAAGTTGCGAAAGAATTGGGACTTAGCAATCCTTTGAGTTACACAAGTTTGAGTTCTCTTGACATCTTTGCAACCGGTACGAAAGTCCCCCTCAATGATAAATATAAGCAGGCCTTGATAGATGCCTTTAACCTGCTTGCAAGTGATTTTGAAATTAAAGGAAATGACGTGATAATTCATCTTCCCCAGCCATTCGAGCCTTTCTTGTACACGCTTGCAAAGGGCGGAATATGCGAATCGGTCATTCTTGATGAAAAATGGTGCGCAGAAAATAAGGCATGGAATGGAAAAGCAGATGACTGGTGGTATTACCATAATCCCACACTTAGCCAGGATACCCTTACAAATATAGAAAACGGAACAGGGCCGTATTTCATGAAATATTACATACCCAACAGAGAAATAGCCTTTCAAAGATTTGACAAATACTGGGCAGGCACTGCCCCTATAAAGTATGCAGTCATAAAGTATGTCAACGAATTCACGACAAGACTGCTCGATCTGGAATCTGGCCAGGCCGATGCGATTTACGTGCCTGTCGAAAACTTATCCGAGGTACAAAATGACAAAAACATAAAAGTTTCGGTCTATCCCCAACTTTCCGTTTATGAATTGAATTTCACGTGGAATCTTGCCAGTGATGGCAATCCTTACATTGGATCCGGAAAGTTAGATGGCAATGGAATCCCGCCCGATTTCTTTTCGAATTTGGATGTGAGAAAAGGATTTGAATATCTCTTTCCATATAGTACCTACATAAAAGAGGCGTACGATAATTTGGCGTTGCAACCAAATGGTGCGATAATGAAGGGGTTATTCGGATACAGTTCGAATCTACCCAAATATTCTCAAGACCTTTCAAAGGCTGCGGAATATTTCAAAAAGGCATACAACGGAGAATTATGGGAGAAAGGATTTAAATTCTCTGCAATATACGAAAGCGGGGATACGACAGAGCAAATTGCCCTTACAGCGTTGAGCAATGCCGCAAGAGAGGTCAATCCCAAATTTCAGATAAACGTCGTCGGAGAATTATGGCCAAACCTTCTTAGCGACAGTTTGTCTTTCAAATTGCCGATCTTCACGATGGGATATCTGGCCGATTATCCGGATCCTTACGATCTTGCTTATGCCTATTATTCTTCCACCGGTATATTTGGAGCATTCATAGGTCAAAGTTTTATCAGTTTTGCCCAAAAGAATCTCGATCCGCTTGTAAAAGATCTGCTTACCACATCCAATCTTTCAAAACGTGCAGAAATAGTCAAACAACTTGAGGAGTTAGACTACAAAGATGCACTCTACATCTGGACTGATCAGCCTTTCGGAATATTCGTAAGTCGTACATGGCTAAAAGGATGGTATCCGAATGGAATAAGACCGGGGATAGACTTTTATTCGCTGTCGAAATGAAATTTAGAAGTGGGAATAATTCCCACTTCTTGATTTTATTTGTTTTCTGCCATTTTGATTATCTTGGATAGTCTCCTGTAAACGATGGATTTTGAAAGCGGAGGATTTAGCATATTTCCTATTTCTCTTAAGGAAAGTTCCGGATGATTTAAACGCAGAAGGGCTATTGTTTGGATATCTTCAGGGAAATTTTCGAGTCCTATTTGGTCTTGAATGAATTTTATCGCGCTGATTTGTTTCCAACTTGCGTTACCGCTTCTTTTTGAATTTGCATCTATGAAATTCATGCTGCGGGTTACATCGGAATTTATTTTTTTGGATGACATTATGGAAGAAAAGACCTTTGCCGAGTTTATGGCTCCTATCAGATTCAGAAATTCGTTTATCATTTCCCCATCTTTTATGTAAAATCTGTATCCATAACGAACATCAACTATAAAGCCTACCATTCCAAAGTTGTTTTCAAGTTTTTCTTTTAACCACTTAAGCACGTCTATTTGACGACTGTAAAATTCAAGGTGGTGATATTTGGAAGGATCGGCTATATATCCCGAGGATATGAAAGCACCTCTCAGAAAAGCACTGATAATTGCAGGATCTCTGAAAAAATCATCACGAATTCTACCTATCAAATCAAGTCCTATTTCAGAAATGAATTTTTTAACATCGTAAGTCATTACCTTCATTATAAAAGTTTTACCTGGATTTAATTTTTCTTGGTTTTGATAGATTACCGATGTATCATCAATGCCTATGGCCTTTAAAATCAACTTTGCCCTTCTGACCGCTCCGGTGTCTTTGAGTAAAAGTTCTATGTATGTAGTTTCACCTATCTCAATGGACCCTTTGAATTTGATCAATCCGGCAAGTTCAGCGTAAGAAAACCTTTTCTCAACGGGGAAATGGTAAAGTTCTTCTCTTACCTCAGGAGTGAATGCCACTCTTATCACCGATAAGACCCATAGAGATTTGCCTAACCGCCTGTGCAAGTAAATGGGGATCGTGTCTGACTTTTTCTTGTCCGTCCATTTTGTCGACTATGATCTTAACCATATCTATCCTTGAAAATTTGGGATCTTCACTTTTGCACATAACCGGTTCGGAATTTTCTTTCTCGTATCTTTTAAGTACCGCTTGAGGAATTTTTTGAGAATTTATTATCACGCGATCTATCTTTGATTTCAGGTAATTTTCAACCGTTTTTACGTGATCTTCAACTGACATACCGGTTGTTTCTCCGGGCTGGGTCATCAAATTGGCTATGAGTATCTTGGGTTTGTCCTTTACGGCTTCAGGTATTCCATCGACAAGCAAGTTTGGAATGATACTTGTGAAAAGACTTCCAGGCCCCAAAACGATCACATCGGACATCGAAATCTCATCTATGGCTTTTGAAAATGGTTTTGCCTGACTGCTTAGATTTATTTCTTTGATCTTTCCATTTTTTTTGGTTATATTGCTTTCGCCTACGACAATTTGCCCGTCTTCAAATCTCGCGATGAGTTTTACAGATTCTTCAGTTACCGGCAGCACACGTCCCTTTATCGCCAAAATTGAAGAGATGCTTTCTATTGCCATCGGGAAACTGCCATTTATCTTTGTTAGGGCTGCTATTATGAGGTTCCCGAGACTTTGATCTTTGAATCTTTCTCCGTCTCTAAATCTGTATGCCATAATTTGAGCCATCAAAGATTCATCTTCGGCGAGTGCAATTATGTTATTTCTTATATCTCCCGGAGGTAAAACTCCAAGTTCTTCACGAATGATACCAGAACTTCCCCCGTCATCCATAACCGTAACTATTGCGGTAACCTCGGTATCCGGAAAGTCTTTTAACCCTTTGAGCAAAGTTGAAAGTCCTGTTCCACCACCAAAAGCAACGATCTTCAAAACGATCACCTCTGTATATCTCTGTGAGAAATCCTCACAGAAGCGTCTTTTCTTAACAATTCAGAAAGTTCATTTGCTATGTAAACTGATCGATGCTTTCCACCGCTGCAGCCGATCGCCACGTATATGACGCTCTTTCCTTCTTTTGAATAACTTTCGATCGCCATTTTTATAATATCAGATACTTTATTTATGTATTCTTTGACGATGTCAAATCGTTGAAGATATTCAATTACTTCTGGATCATTTCCGTTTTTGTCCGCAAGAGATTCAACGTAATAAGGATTAGGAAGAAATCTTGCGTCAAAAACGAAATCAGCGCCAAGCGGAAGACCATATTTAAATCCGAAAGATTCAAGGAAGATCTTCAAAACCCTTTCTGATTTACCTTCAACTATGGTTATAACTTCACTTCTGAGTTGATGCGTGTTTATCAAAGACGTATCTATCACGTAATCTGACATCTCTCTTATTTCCTGTAAAAGGCGTCTTTCTTCGACCAAAAGTTTTTCTATTTCCTGATCTTTTTCCGTGGAAAGAGGATGACGTCTTCGGGTGAGATTGTATCTGTTTATCAAAACATCATCTTTCGCGTCTAAGAAGATGATCTTGATCAAGACACCCTGCGATTTAAGATCTTCGATGACGGATTTTATTTGACCAAGCGTTTGGCCTGCTCTTACATCAACTATGGTTGCAATTTTCTTCCCGTTAAAAGTTGAATTCATAAGAGAAAGTATGTCGACTAAAAGGGCAGGCGGAATGTTATCCATGCAAAAATATCCTACATCTTCCAACGCTCCAAGTGCCGTCGTTTTGCCGGCCCCTGACATTCCGGATATTACAACAAGTTCAGCTGCCAATTCTCTTTCCTTGCTTTTCTATCTTTTCCGTTAATGCCGCCAACTGTTTTTTGAGTTCTAAATTCTCTTCGAGCACGTTAAGCAGCATCATGAGAAAAAAATGTTCATTTCCATACTTCTCAACCTCTTGAGAATGAGATGCAAAGTTCATCTTGATCTCGTTTAGGATTTCATCAACCTGATTCTGCGGATCGCCTGTTTCAAATTTGTAATTTTTGGTTCCCAACTCAAAGTTAACCGTTCTTTTCATATCTTTCAAACACTCTCCTTTTTGTCAGAACCAACGATATTTTCAAGTTTCTTCATAAGAATTTCAACTCTGACACTTTGTTCTCTCAGCATCTCTTTGAGTTCTACATTTTCATTTCTTAGGACTTCTATTTCAGAATTGGATTTTTCGATATTTTTGACGAGTTTTTCTCTTTCTTCCAAAAGTCCGTCGACAAGATTCTCAAGTTTTTTTAAAATGTCGTCCACAGGATCAACACCTCAAACATAATTTTAACAGATTTTTAGATATTTTTCAAAAAATGCAACATTCATCTTGAAACGTCAGTTTATATCCGCTTTTACGGAGGAACTCCGTTAATTTTTCGGAAGGTTGGGTTATGGTGTTAAAACCTGCTTCAACGGCGGCAGTGGCTATTTCATCTCGAAGATTTCCCTTCGGGTACATGCAGCCAAGGTTAAGATCACAGTTGAATTTTTTTCTCGCATATCCAAAAACGTCTTTTATTTCTTCAATCTTTGGAGGCTGGCATTTTTCGAAATAAGTCATTGGAGTTGGTATAAAAACGAGAAAAACCACTTTTTCAAGTTTATAAGAAGAAAGTATATCAATGGCTTTGTACTCGTGGCTTATCTTTCCACAATCAAGACCAACGGTGATATGGGGATAAACTGCTTTTTTGAATTTCAAAAGATTTTCAAGAGATCTGACGTAATCTTCGACTTTGGCGTTGAGATTGTAAACTTTTTTTATAACTTCGTCTTCTCCGACGAAATCAAAAGATATCGCATCGGCTATTTTTGATATCTCCATGGCTTCAAGTTCATTCACAAGACCTGTGTGAAAATTGAGTTTGAAATTTTTCAATCTTTTAATCTCTTCGATATGATCCGTTATTGGCACTTTCCCGTCCGGAGTTGAACCGCCACTTATAAGCAAACTTTTTGTGTTTAAAGGAATTTGATCCGTTTTGTTTATGGAAATCATGCTTTCGAGATAATGACGTCCGCAATGTTTACAGTTAAGATAACAAACCGTTCCCGTCACACTGACGGAAACGGTTGATTCAAGTTTGACTATTTTGATTTCTTTCAAGAAATTTTTACCTCTTTTAGATATTTTGCGGCATCTTCGGGTGGCATAGGGTTTATGTAAAATCCGGATCCCCATTCAAAACCGGCGAGTTTGGTCAATCTTGGGACAATCTCAAGATGCCAGTGGTAATATTCTTTTCCTTCTCCGTGAGGCGTGCCCGTGTGGATCATGAAGTTGTAAGGAGGATCGTCAAGTGCTATTTTCATCCTCAAAAGCACATTTTTAAGTATTGCGGAGAAATTCTTAACGTGCGTTTCATCTATGTCTCCGAAATTATATTGATGAACTTTGGGAAGGATCCACGTTTCAAATGGCGCGCGAGAAGCATACGGTTCAAAAGCAAGAAAATCTTCATTTTCTTCAACAACGCGCGTGTTTTCCATTTTTTCTTCCTGAATTATATCGCAATAAATACATCTTTCACGAAATCCGTAATATTCTTTTGAACCTTCCATTTCTTGAAGCACAAGATTAGGCATTATTGGAGTTGCTATTATCTGAGAGTGAGAATGTTCGAGAGAAGCACCCGCGTCTGCACCGTAATTCTTGAATATGAGCACGTATTTTATATTTGGATCTTTAAAGATTGCGTTGTACCTTTCCACGTAAGCCCAAACAACTTCTTGAACCTGTTTGTATTCAAGTGTCCCAAGCGTTGCGTTATGATCCGGAGTTTCTATTATTATCTCATGGGCACCAAAGCCTGCCATTGAATCGTAAATCCCGTGGCCCAATCTCACAGGCTGGACCTTTGGATCGAGTGCCGGAAATTTGTTCGGTACGACTCTTATCCACCAACCGGGTGTATTAGGGGCCGTGTTTGCAGGTCTGAATGCCATTATTTCCGGGGGAGTTGAAGATTCGTTGCCGGCATCAAAGGGACAAAATTTTGAGACTTTTTCAGTCGGCGGTTTCGCAAAATCGTGTGGTCTTTTGGCCCTTTCTGTTGAAATTATGACCCAACTTTTCGTTATGATATCTTTTCTCAACTCTGGCATTTTATCACCTTGTTTTCGAAAGTTCGTAAAGTTTAACGTACTCGGAAGCCGATCTTTCCCAAGAGAGATCTGTGTTCATTGCATTTTTTATCAGTACCGGCATGAAATCATCCCGTTTGTAGTAATACAAAGCCTTCAAAATGGCCTTGAGCAGATAAGATGAATCGTAATTTTTAAATCCAAAGCCGTTTCCAGATTTACCGTCAAATTCCGCTACGGTATCGGCAAGGCCACCGGTGTACCTAACTATTGGAATTGTACCATACCTCAAACTGTACATTTGCCCCAGTCCGCACGGTTCATATTTTGATGGCATCAGAAAAAAGTCAGAGGCGGCATATATTCTTTGTGCAAGGTTGACGTCAAATCCGATTTTGACGGCTACTTTTTTGGGAAATTCTTTCGCAAGTTCCAAAAAGGCATTTTCATACTTTGGTTCTCCCGTTCCGAGAAGTACAAAGTTAACGTTGCAAGACGCAACGACATATTTCATTATGTCATCCACGAGATCAAGACCTTTTTGATCGAATAACCTGCTTATAAGTCCTATGACAGGTGTATCCCTTTCAACTTCAAGACCAACTTCTTTTTGAAGAGAATCTTTGTTTTTTCTTTTGCCTTCAAGTGATTTCAGGTTGTAATTGTAAGGAATGCGTTTGTCAGTTTCAGGATCATTTTCTACATAGTCGATACCGTTTAGAACGCCGTATAGAACATCTTTTCGAAGTTGAAGCACTCCTTCCAATTTCTCTCCATATTCAGGAGTTTTTATCTCTTCAGCGTAAGTTGGACTAACGGTATTGACAATATCAGAGAAAAGAATTCCTCCCTTCATGAAGTTTATCCTTCCATAGAATTCTATGCCATCCATGTTATAGACATAATCTGGTAACTTTGCAAAATTCATGTACGATCTATCAAAAACACCTTGATATCCAAGATTATGTATGGTGTAAACGGTCGATATATCGGAAAAATAGGAATCTTCTCTGTAAATGGTTTTTAAGTAGACCGGAAGTAATCCGGTTTGCCAATCGTTGGAATGAATTACATCAAAATGAATGTTGAGTTTTTTGATTGAATCTATGACCGCTTTGGTGAAAAAAATGGCTTGCTGGCCACCATCTGGAGATCCGTAAACGTCTTTCGAAGAAAAGTAATAATCATTTGAGACCAAGTAAATGGGAATGTCGGTTTCTGGCAGATTCGTTTTATAAATAGAGGCTTTTTGATCTGTTCCGATACCGAGATCGAAATCATCGATTACCTTTTTAACCTCAAGACCAAATTTTTTGATGTTCTCTTCGACTATCTTATGATAAGGCATGAATATGGATACATCCACGTTTTTTTTCTTCAATGCCTTTGGAAGAGATCCGGCAACATCCGCAAGACCTCCGACTTTAGCCAGAGGGTAAACCTCAAAAGAAACAAAAGCAATTTTCATATATGACCATTCCTTTCATAATTTTTCTTCTTTTATTATCGAGGTGTAACGTATTTCGTTGATATCTAAAATCCTCGAAAGTTCTTTCACACTTTTTCCTTCAACTCTTATTACGGCTATTTTATTTCCAACCTGTTCCGTTGGATAAATTAGAACTGATAAAACATTCATGGAATGGAGGTAAAGCACATCAAGCACATGTTTCAACGATCCGGGTGTATCTTTGAGATCCACCTCAATTCTTATGCCTCCCTCACCAAAACCTGCCATTTGTGTAAAAGCGTCTAAGATATCGAAAATGGATATAACTCCAACGAGTTTATCCGAAGATATAACAGGAAGTATTTCCATATCTGACTCAAGAAAAAAAACCGCCGCTTCGTCTAAGGTATCTTGCGGGCTCAAAGTATAAGGTACATCATGAATGTAGTCAGTTACCGGTAAAGCATCATCCATCCCAAGTATTTCATCGGCTTTCACGATGCCCTCAAAATTTTTGTCAGAAGAGACAACACAACAATTTGATGCTGACGTGCGCAAAATTCTTTTCGCTTCACCGATTAAGGTGCTTTTTTGAATCGTAACGAACTCTTTTTTCATGAAATCTTCGATCGACATAGACTTCTCTCCTTTCCCACAAATAAGATCATACAACAAAAAACGTTAAAAACAAAAATTTTGAAGATAACTTGAGATAAAAAGCGAAAGCAAAAGATAAATTCGTTTAATTGGTCCTAATTACGAAAAAAACGTTGAAAACAATCAATTATCTCTTAAAATTGGTCTTTCAAGTACGTAAAAAATCGCAAATGTCACAATCGTCAAAATTGCACCGAAGGCCTGTGCTTCCGGAACATGCATCGATGAAAATAATTTGTAAGCGCTTGCGGATATCATTGGAAATCGGGGATCGTAAAGTACAAGCGTTGCACCCATTTCTCCCATTGAAATGGCAAAAGCAAAGAAAAAAGTTGAAATTATCTGAGGTTTTAAAACAGGAATTCTTATCATGAACGTTTTTTGAAACCAATTTGCACCGTCAACCGAGGCGGCTTCGTCTATTTCCGACGGGAATCTCTGCCAGCCTGCCAGTATGGTTTGAAATCCTATGGGAAATGATAGCATCGTGTATATTGGAATTATTTCGAACGGAAATGTCAGAGGTATGTAATTTTGAACTGCGAGATATCCAAAAGCGAGAGTAACGGGTGAAACGGCAAGGGCAGATGTGAAAAGCGCGTCAAAAATCGGAACTTTGATTTTTGTCACCGCATGTGCCGCAGTGATCGAAAGCGCTACCGTCAAAATCGCACTTAAACTCGAAAAGGCAAAAGTCCATAAAATTGAAGAAAGCACCGAATTCCCTATGTAAGGATCCATCCTGCCGGAAAATAACCTTTCAAACCATTCGAGTGTGAAAGTTGAATTTTGAAAGTTCCAAAATCCGGTGAAAATCTGGGACAAAATAGGGCCAAAGACAAATACGGATATGCCCAGTATGTAAAACAATCCCCATGAAGGAAACTTTGAATTTGTCCGCGATACTTCTTGAGAAAAGGTACCTGCGGATTTTCTCAGAATCGAGAATACAGATGCTATCAACCCTACCAAGCATATTTGAATCAAAGTAAGTCCTATTGCTCCTTTGAAATCAAGTAACGTCGTGAGATACATGTAAATCTGCACTTCAAGTGTCGAAAATTGTGATCCACCTATGACAAGCATGACGGTAAAAGAAGTAAAACAATAGATGAAGATAAGCAATGCCGATGCTATTATGGATGGCAACAGAATCGGTAATTCAACGGAAATGAAACTTCTCAATCTCGATGCACCATCTATTTTCGCCGCTTCGGCGTATATCGGATCAAGGGTTGAGATTGCGCTGCCGACTATCACCATGGTAAGAGGAAAATTGTAAAAAGCGTTTCCCATGACAACGCCAAGCAAAGTGAAAAGCGGCTCAAACCTCACATGAAAAATCGGCCATAAAAAATATGCGTTTAATACACCACTGTGACCGAAGAAAGATATAAAACCCAACGTCATGGAAATAGATGGCATGACGAATGGCACGGTTGAAAGTGCCATAAAGATTCCTTTGAATTTGAATTTCGTCCTCCCGATAAGGTATGCCCCGGGCAAACCCATGGCAACGGCAAGCATTGTGGACAAAACGGCCTGATAAGTCGTGAATTTGAATATTTGAAAGTTAAGGGTGTTGAAGATCGAAACGTTGCCATTTAATTTGTAAGTGTAGACGAAGAGTATGACAATCGGAAAGATGTAAGCCCCCGCCGTGAAAAAGATGGCAGGGGTAAGTTCGAAAAAGATACTTTTCTTCATTTAACGATTATCTCTGTCCATTGGGTGATCCAATTTGAGAGAGAATCGGAAATTTGATCGAGCGGGATCGTTATGGTTTTCGTTATTGAAGGAGCATGATCGATGAAAACTTTTGGAAGCGGCACATTTGTAACGGGATACATCCATTGATTTAAAGGAATTGCCGACTGAAAATCTTTCGAAAGCATGAAATTCATAAAATCCTTTGCAAGTGCAAGATTGCGAGTTCCCTTCACGATACCCGCGTATTCAACCATGACATATGCCTCGCCATTTGGAATGACGACGCCTATGTCAGAACCGTTGTAGTAGTAATAGTTGTAAGCCTCGTCCGTTGCAAAACTTACCATCATTTTTGCTTCTCCACTTTCAAGCATTTGAAAAGCACTGTCCCATCCACTTGTAACGGTCTTTATAGTTGGAACAAGTTTTTCCCAGTAGTTTTGCCAGTTGTTCCCGTAAATTCCAATTGTCCATAAAAGAAAGTCAAGGCCTGTTGTTGAAGTCCTCGGATCTTCGATGACGAGGGTATGTGCATATTCAGGATTTAAAAGTGCTTCAAAAGTTTGGGGAGGATTCGATATGGTTTTAAGGTTATAGTCTATAGCAAGGGCTCCGTAATCAAATGGAATGACTCTGTATTGCGGATCGATGAGAAAAGATTTGTCAACGATGCTTGCGATATCCGTTGGCTCATAAGGTGTAAGCAAGTTTTCATCCAAAACTTTTGGAATCTGGCTTTGAGGCAGACCTATCACAACATCGGCTTTAGGGTTAGACTTCTCAAGGATCAACCTTGCCACGATATTTCCACTTTCCATGGATACAAAATTGATCTTGCAGTTGTACATTTTTTCAAAAACAGGCTTGATCTCGTTGCCAATGCCGGAGACAAAACTGCTGTAGGTGTATATCGTAAGGGTATCGCCGGCAAAGCCGACTCCGATAAGCAAAACGATCGATGCGATCAACAAAAAGTATTTTTTCAAAATAACCACCTCCAAAAAATTAAAGCCATCTCTCACGGAGATGGCCAGTTCATCCTTATTTCCCTTCGCCGGTATTAACCGGATCAGGTTCAAAGGGTCGAGGCTTTAAGCCTCCTCTCAGCCAGTTCACTGGCTCCCCGTTACGATCATATTTTACCACATTATCATATTTTTGTATTCGCAAGATTTCGATCGACGTTTACGGTTATCATCCCGTCCTCTTCGTCTATGGTGATTTTATCTCCTTCTGATATCTTGTTTGATATTATCATGTCCGCTATTTTATCTTCGACTTCAAACTCTATCACGCGCCTCAAAGGCCTTGCGCCGAAGGCAGGATCGTATCCTTTTTGAGCAAGTAATGATTTCGCCTTCCGCGTTATTTCAATGTCAATCTTTTTGTTTTCAAGATTCTTTCGTATTTTTGATATGAAATTGTCCACGATGAATTCCATATGAGATTTCTCTAAAGGTTTAAACGCAACCATTGCATCTATTCTGTTCAAAAACTCAGGTTTGAAATATTTTCTCAACTCCTGAACCATGGTTTCGTCAAGGTATTCTCTTTTCCCGTTTTCCACGCTTTCGAGTATGTAATCCGATCCTATGTTTGATGTCATTATTATCACCGTATTTCTGAAATCAACGGTGTTTCCCTTTCCATCCGTGAGTCTGCCGTCATCGAGTACCTGCAGGAGCGAGTTGAAAATTTCCGGATGGGCTTTTTCTATCTCGTCAAGCAAAATGACGCTGTACGGACGTCTTCTTACGGCTTCGGTTAACTGACCGCCTTCTTCATAACCAACGTACCCCGGAGGAGCACCTATAAGTCTTGAAACGGTATGCTTTTCAGAGTACTCGGACATGTCTATTCTTATCAAGGCATTATCACTGTTGAAAAGTGCCCAAGCCAAAGATTTGGCAGTTTCGGTTTTTCCCACTCCAGTCGGCCCGACGAAGAGAAAAGTACCCATCGGTCTGTTTGGATCTTTAAGACCTGCCCTTGCCCTTCTTATGGTGGACGAAATAACGTTTACGGCTTCTTCCTGATCGACGATCCTTTGGTGGATGATCTTTTCGAGGTTGATGAGTTTATTTCTCTCATCCTCCATGAGTCTACTCACAGGAATGCCGGTCCATCTTTCGACTATCTTCGCTATAACGTCCACATTGACAACTTTCGGTATATTTTCTTGATGCTTTTTCCATTCTTCCTGAACTTTTGAAAATTCACCCTTTACTTTCTCAAGTTCTGATTTTTTCAAGGCCGCTTTTTGATAATCTCCTGCAATTGCGGCATCGTTTATTTCTTCTTCCAACTCTGATATTTTATTCTGACTTTCGATTATTTCTGAGGGGATGAACGAATTTTCGAATTTTACCCTTGACGCCGCTTCATCTATGAGATCTATGGCTTTGTCAGGGAGAAATCTGTCGGTTATGTATCTCGATGAAAGTTTAACGGCCATCTCTATTGCCGCATTTTCTATTTCAACACCGTGATGTGCCTCGTAAGACTGTTTAAGTCCTGAAAGAATTTTTATTGTTTCTTCTTCAGTTGGCTCATCGACGTTTATAGATTGAAATCTCCTTGCGAGCGCCTTATCTTTTTCTATGTATTTTCTGTAATCTTCAAGTGTTGTTGCGCCTATGCATCTTAACTCACCGCGGGCAAGAGCCGGCTTGAGCATATTCGATGCATCCAAACTGCCTCCTTCGACACTTCCAGCCCCGACAACCGTATGCAGTTCATCTATGAAAAGTATGACCTTTCCATCCGATCCTTTCACGGCATCTATAAGACTTTTGAGCCTTTCTTCAAACTCACCGCGAAATTTGGTACCGGCCACGAGTCTGCCCATGTCGAGGGAAAGTATTCTTTTGTCCATCATGTAATCAGGAATTTTACCAGAAGCGACAAGTTGGGCAAGTCCTTCGACTATGGCCGTTTTCCCGACACCAGGATCACCTATGAGAACCGGGTTATTTTTTCTTTTCCTGCCGAGGATCTCTATCATTCTTTCCATCTCTTCGTCACGGCCTATCACGGGGTCGAGTTTTCCATCTTTTGCCTGTTGCGTGAGATCCGTTGTGAATTTTGAGAGTGCATCTAAATTTTCAGATTCCTTTGATTTTCCAGCCTTTCTGACCGCAAGAATGGCGTTGTAAACTTTCTCATCGTTTACTCCAAATCTCATCAAAACACGTGCGGCCATAGAATCGGAAGTTTTCACCATTCCAAGCAAAAGATGCTCTGTTCCGATTTTTTCGTCTCCCATTCGACCGGCCTCGCTTTTGGCACTTTCGAGTACATGTCTGGCATCTGGCGTCAGATACATCTGCTTTACGCTGCCGGTTGAAGCGGGATTACCTCCGTACTCTTTGACGAATTCCTCAGTTTTATCTTTTAGTTTTTGAATATTGACCTTCAGATTTTTCAAAGCATCTATCGCCGCATTTTCTTCGTCTTCTATAAGTGCAAGCAATATATGCTCGGACCTTAATTGATCCTGTCCGTATCTTGAAAGTAAATCTTGAGTTGACATCATTATATTCGATGCTTTTTCTGTGTATTCTTCAAGGTTAAACATTTAAAACACCTCCAAAAAAGAAAGGGGCCAAAGCCCCTTTCCAATTTACTTTATCTCTATCTTTCTTTTGGCCGACTTTGCTTCAGGGCTCTTCGGTATCGATATGTTTAAAAGTCCGTTTTCAAATTTCGCGCTTATGTTTTTGTCGTCGACATCCGCAGGAAGCGAGAAAGATCTTTCAAACTTACCGTAACTTCTTTCGATCTTTTTGTATCCTTTTTTATCTTCTTTCTTTTCTTCCCGTTTTTCACCGCTTACAGTCAATATGCCGTCATTAACTTCGATCTGAACATCCTCTCGCTTCATGCCCGGCAATTCAATTTCAAACTCGTAACTTTTGTCGGTCTCTGAGATATCAACTGCCGGGGTGAACATTTCGTTAGAAATAGTCGCCGGCCATATCTTTGGAAATTCCTCGAAGAACCTGTCCATCACCCTTTGCATTTCCTCAAAGGGTCTGTAAATATCCAGTTCCTCACTTTCTCTTCTCTTTTCAATGGCCATAAAAACCACCTCCATTATATATACGTTAAAATTCAAATTTCGAATCATCGCTCTCGCATTCGCCCTTCGGTGTCTGGTCCTCGCTGCGCAGCGTCGGCCACCTCAATTTTTTATTTTCCTTGATACTCCGCATTCACAGTGTCATCGCTTGAAGTGCCATTCCCATTGCCAGGTTGTGAACCGGCCGTCTTTTGATAAAGTGTCTGACCTATTTGCTGGGATTTTTTCTGTAAATCGTCTGTCAGCACTTTTATCCTTGCGTAATCGTTCTTTTCAAGCGCATCTTTAAGATCTTTGACGATATTTTCAGTTTCGGCACGAAGTGCAGGATCTATCTTCGAACCTTGATCGTTGAGCAATTTTTCCGTTTGATAGACAAGAGAATCAGCCTGATTTTTCATTTCGACTTGCTGTTTGCGTTTTGCGTCTTCTTCCTGGAATTTTTTCGCATCTTCGACCATTTTCTTTATGTCTTCTTCTGAAAGATTTGAACTTCCACTTATGACTATCGATTGTTCTTTTCCAGTTGCTTTGTCTCTGGCTGAAACGTGAACTATGCCTTCAGAATCTATGTCAAAGGTAACCTCTATTTGAGGAATACCCCTTGGAGCCGGCGGAATACCGGTGAGATTAAATCTTCCAAGCGATTTGTTGTCTCCTGCAAGTTCTCTTTCGCCTTGAAGTACATTTATCTCCACTTCCGTCTGACCATCTTCTGCGGTCGTGAAGACTTCGGATTTCTTCGTTGGCACAGTGGTGTTTCTCGGAATTATTCTGTGCATGAGTCCGCCTTTGACCTCGACGCCGAGAGATAACGGTGTAACATCGACGAGCACAACTTCTCTCTTCGTTTCGCCGGCAAGTATCGATGCCTCGACGGCAGCGCCTATTGCAACGGCCTCATCTGGATTAACAGCCTTCGATGGCTCTTTGTGAAATATATTCTTCAGAAAATCCTGAACTATTGGCATTCTCGTCGGTCCACCGACAAGCAAAATTTCACCTATATCTTCAATGGCTATTTTCGAATCGTTAAGCACAGTCTCTATCGGATCTCTCATTTTTTCAACTATATCGCGGATCAAACTTTCTAATTTCGCCCTCGTAAGAGAGACCTGAAGATGTTTCGGACCATTCGCATCTGCCGTGATGTAAGGCAGATTTATTTCTGTTTCCATCTTCGTCGTGAGTTCTATCTTTGCACGTTCAGAGGCATCCTTTAGCCTTTGCATCGCTTGCTTATCGCCGCTGAGATCTACTCCGGTTTCTTTTTTGAAGTTGTCGATAAGCCAGTCCATTATTCTCTGATCAAAGTCGTCTCCTCCAAGATGGTTATTTCCACTTGTCGCTTTTACCTCGATAACACCGCCACCTATCTCAAGCAAAGAAACATCGAAAGTGCCTCCGCCCAGATCGCATACGATTATCATTTCATCTTTGCTTTTATCTATACCATATCCAAGGGCTGCCGCGGTAGGTTCGTTTATAATCCTCATAACCTCGAGACCTGCTATTCTGCCAGCATCTTTGGTCGCCTGACGCTGTGCATCTTCAAAATAAGCAGGTACGGTTATAACGGCCTTCGTTATCTTCCCGCCAAGCACGGCTTCGGCATCATTTTTCATCTTTCTAAGTATAAAAGCGCTTATCTCTTGTGGCGTGTAATCTTTATTATCAATCTTAACTTTGTTATTTGTACCCATCTGACGCTTTATAGATCTCACGGTTCTTTCGGCATTCAAGATAGCTTGCCTCTTTGCTGGTTCTCCGACAAGCACCTCGCCCGTTTTTGTAAAAGCCACAACGGAAGGAGTAAGCCTTGAGCCTTCAGCATTAGCTATAACTTCAGGTTTCCCGTCTTTTACAATCGCTATTTCCGAATTCGTCGTTCCAAGGTCTATTCCCACAACATATTCTCTTTCAGACATTCATGTCACCTCCACATTTTCAATTAAAATTATAATCAACTCTTATCCTTATGTCAAGAGGGGATCTAATTTTCATATCAAATTTTTAAGCCATGTATTATAATGATTTAGGCGATATCAATTTTATATTTACTTATATGTTAAGCAATCTTAATTTATAACTGATAATCAGATCGGATGCCATGTGCTTTTTTGTGCGTCGGCCACCTCGCGGCATCATGCTCTCCGCCCGATGTCATTCCAGTCGAAGAACTGGAATCGCCTTTTGCCTTTGGCTGCTTACTCGTTACTGATCACGCGTTACTATTTTTTCTACATGCCACTGGCTACCCGCCACGTGCTGTTTTGCTGATTAAGCGTCACTCGTCACTGTTTTGTTTTTGCCATAGGCTATTCGCCTGCTATATGCCCGTCTCTACATAATCAATTCGCCTATTGATTTTATTAAATTTACGTGGTACAATAAGGTATGTTGTTCGAAAGGGCAATAATTTTTAAGGAGGTAACACAGATGAAAGGTACTGTTAAGTGGTTCGATGCCAAGAAAGGCTACGGTTTCATAACGATGGAAGATGGTAATGACATTTTTGTTCATTACTCAGCAATTCAGATGGATGGCTACAAAAACTTGAAAGAGAATCAACCTGTTGTCTTCGACATCAGTGAAGGTTCAAAAGGGAAACAGGCATCGAACGTTAAACTTGCTTGATTTTTTGATCTGACATCGAAAAAAATGAAAAGCCCGAATCAATCGGGCTTTTTTTATATTTTTTGTGTTATAATAATTAACTCTGGCGGAAGAAGGTGAAACTGTGAAAATTTTGCATTGCTCTGACCTTCATCTTGGAAGAAAAGTTTCAGGTTCGATTTATTCGCAGTACTTCAAGGCAAGGTACGAAGATTATTTCAGTTCCTTTCGCGCAATAGTTGATTTTGCAATTTCAAAAGATATCGATATGGTCATCATATCGGGGGACATCTTTGATAAGAAAGATCTTTCACCGGATTCACTTGAAAAGGCCGAAGACATTTTCAAAATCTTAAAAGATGCCAACATAAAAGTCATAGCCATTGAAGGAAATCATGATAGGTTGTTCGACTTTGAAAGTTCTTCATGGCTTGATTACCTGAAAGATAAAAATTACATGATAATTCTAAGACCTTCCATCAAAGATGGAAAGGTCTTTTTTGAACCGTGGAACGGAAACACCGGAGGCATGGTTGAAATTGACGGTGTGAAGTTCTACGGCATAGGATATCAGGGAATAAACTTTCCTGAATACATTGAATCTCTCGGTCAAATACTCGACGCAGGCGATCGTAACATCGTCGTTATCCACGCAGGCGTAAGCGATCAACAAACGCTCATCATGCCGGGTTTTGTGGAACTGAAAGATTTTTCACCTTTTGATGGAAAATGCCTTTACATCGCTTCTGGCCATGCACACCAAAAACATATTTACGCACTCGAGAAGTCTAAAATTTTCATTCCCGGCGCTCCTGAATACTGGGACCTTTCCGAATCGGGAGAAAAAGGTTTTTTTATCTACGACACCGAAGACGGCTCTGTTGATTTTTTTGAATCAAAAAGAAGATTGAAGATAGAAAAAACGATAAAATTGGAGACAGGAAATGCCGATGAATTCAAGCATGCGTTTTCAAAGATGATCGAAGAAAATCCTGTTGAAACGAATTGCATTTACATGGTCAACGTTGGTATTCCTTTTGGCACATTTCTCGACATAAACATCAATGAATTTGAGAATGAAATGGAAAACATGGGTGCTTTAAAGGGAAAAATAACGGTAAGGCAACTTAGCGATCATGCGAAGCACGATGATAAAGATTATATCGACCTTTACGATATTGAGAATTCGATCGTATCCAAAGACGAAAAATTTGGAAAACACTCTGGCAGCGTGGTAGAAGTCATAGACGCGCTTAAAAAAATATCGCTTCAAGAAGATGCCTTTAAAATTATCGATGACCTTTTTGACAAAATCACGGAGTGATCTGATATGAAAATCAAATCCGTGAAACTCGAGAATTTTAAAAGCCATGTGAATTCTTACATATCTTTTTCACCTGGATTGAATTTGATAATCGGCCCGAACGGTTCTGGAAAATCAAGTATACTTCAGGCGATAGGGCTCGGATTTTTTGGCATTACCAACAAGGTGAATCTCTCTAAATTCATAACAAATGACGTAAAAAATGACGGCTCAACGATAAAAATAGAATTCGATGACGGCGATGGAATGAATTACACGCTAACGCGAGAAATATCGAGTCGTCAATCAAAAGTACGTCTTGTGGATGACAGAGGCATGATCGTGGATAATGCCGCAAAGGTAGGTGAAAAGATAAAACAGATTTTTCAAATTGATTCCAGCGATCCCGAAGAAATATACAAAAACATCATAACGGCCTATCAAAACGACATAACGGATGTTTTTGCCCGCACTCCGGCCAAAAGAAATGAATTCTTCAACACCCTGTTCAACACGGAAATATACAAATTCATCTCCTCGACCCATGTCAAAAATTACACCGATAAACTGGATAAAGATCTGGGTGATCTGACCGTAAAAGCACAATACCTCGAATCAGAAATCGAAAAGGAAAAAGCACTTGACGATCTCATGGCCGAAATAAAAAAAGAAATGGAAAAGGTTCAAAAGGCAATTCACGATTCAGAAGCGCAAAAATCCGAAATCGATATTTTTATCGATGAGCAAACAAAAATAGGTGACAAAATCAAAATGCTTTCTTCGAAAAAAAGTACGTTGGACGTTAAAATTGAAGGCCTTCAAAAGCAGATCGAAAAACTTTCAAAGGATGCCGAAGGATCGCAACGATCCGCCCAGATACTTGAAAGGTATGTTCAAGATTACAATCGTTACAACGAGATATCGGAGAAGGTCAAAAAAACAAACGATGAAATTTCAAAAATTATGAAATCGCTTGATTTAATTCAGTCCATAAAAGATGACATGAATTTAAAGAAAAATCAAAAAGAAAAGATCATTTCTAACATAGAATCTGACAGAAAAAGAATCGTCGAAAATCAGGAAGCGATGAATGTTCAATCGCAGGAGATCGTATTTCACTCCAAAACGGCCGATGATCTGAAAGTTGCGCTTTTAAAGGCAAACGAATTATACAAATCGATCTCCGAAGAAATTAAAGAAATCAAGATGAATTTGGCAAAAAAAGATTACGGTACGATATCGAACCACTTTGATTCTGAAGGCAAAAAGGTTTTTGACGCGCTTTCCGGCAAAATCGAAGAAGAAGAAAAACTGCGCACCCTTCTCGATCGAAAGAACGAATCCATAACGGAAACACGTTCAAAAATAAAAGCGCTTGAAGAGGCAAAATCAACTCTGTTAGGCGGAATATGTCCATATCTTAGAGAAAAATGTCTTAACATGAAAGGAGATCCCGCCGCTTACTTCGATCCGCGCATAAAAGCGTTAGATGATGAATTGTCAAATCTTAAAAAGCAAAAGTTAGAAATCGATGAAAAGATAAAGAAAAACAAACAAATGGAAGATGAAAGGTCAACACTTATCGAAAAACTTTTGGATGAGAAAAATCAAAAAGGAAGGGAAGCCTATCAAAAAACCTCGCAGATTCAATCCGAAATAGACCTTCAAAAGAAACAAATCGATCTTTTGGAAAAAAGAAAAGCGGAACTTAATTTGACAAATGAAAATCTCGGTAAAGATATCTCGGAGATGTCCAAAAAAATCGATGCCATAAATGAAAATATCAACGGATTATCGGCAAAAATCATAAAAGAGAATGAGTTGAAAGAAAACATCAACATCCTTCAAGAAGAACGATCAAAGGATCAGGAAGAAATGCAAAAAGTGAAGGCAGGGTATGAACTGTACAACCAAAACATTATGAACGCTTCAAGGCTTGATAAGATAAAGCGAGAATTAGAAGTTGCAACGAATGAAAAATCAGAACTCGAGTCTGAAATTCATAAGATTTCAGATGAAATCGAAGAATCCAAAAATTCATACAAGGCACAGGATTTGCAAGCAGCCAGATCAAAACTTGACAGGCTGAACGAAGAGATGGGATCTCTGCGGCAAAAACTCGGAGAATTGAACGGATCTATGTCAGAAATGTTGAAGGCAAAAAAAGAAATGGAAGAAAAGAAATCACAACTTGAAGGGATCAAAAGCGCCATGAACAAGATATCAACCAAAATATCCTTTTCAAAATCTTTGAGGAGTTTACTCGACGATATGGGTTCTAAGATATCATCCACGTACCGCGATTTGATATCTTCAAAGGCGACAGACAAATACAACATGATGACCAAGAGATCGGACATCGTGAAATGGGCCCAAGATTATGATCTTCATCTTTTAACTTACAACGGCGGTACGCCATCGGACAGAAATTTTGAAATGCTATCCGGCGGGGAACAGATGTCTCTTGCGCTTGCCATGAGAATGGCCATGGCAACCTTCTTTTCAAGATCCGGTTTTGCCATTTTCGATGAGCCGACGGTTAACCTTGATGCAGATCGAAGAAGTGCGCTTTCGGAGTCTTTGCCAGAATTGCTCGAAGATATGGATCAAGTCATAATCGTCACTCACGACGATTCTTTCAAAGAGATGACAGAAAAGATAATAATACTTAAAAATATCGACGGCGTGACAACCGTCGAAAATTAATGGAGGTGGAAGTATGAAGAAGTTATCCGTTTTTGTGTTCATTCTTGCTGCTTTGTTTGGTATTGTGGCTTTTTCGCAACCTGTCATCAGTTCTCCGTCAAGCGTGACAAGCATTTTTTTCGAACCGGCTGCCGGTGAAACGCCATTTTTGAACGCAATAAAAAGCGCTAAAACTTCTTTGAAAATTGAGATGTACGTCATAACGGCTAATGATGTCTTCAACTCGATAAACAGCGCCGTAAAGCGTGGAGTCAACGTTAAAGTTATACTCGACCAGCATCCTTACAACATGCAGGCGCAGGCCGATTCCGCCTACAAAACGCTTACATCGATGGGGGCTCAGGTGCAATGGGCACCATCCCGATTTACCTTCGATCACGCAAAAGTCATGATTGTCGATGATTCGTACGCTGTTTTTGGCACATCCAACCTCACTTACAGCGGCATAGCACAAAATTTTGAGGCAGACGTTGCGACCCACGATCCACAGATAGTCAAATCTTTGCTTGACGTTTTCAACGCAGACTGGAATAACGTCAAGGTTGGATCTGCCCCGAGAGAATATCTTGTCCTCAGTCCAAACAGCGAGAGCGATCTTGTCTGGCTTATAGACAGTGCAAAAACAAGTCTATCGATAGCCGAAGAAGAGGTACCGGAAGGAAAAGTGTTTGTAGCCCTTGAAAATGCGGCAAAAAGAGGCGTTGACGTTAGGCTTATGGAGCCCGAATCAAGTGCAAAATCGATGTCTGACAAATACAATCTCGCCACACTCGCTACTGCAGGCGTAAAGGTTGGAATTCTGAAATCTCCTTACGTTCATGCCAAAATGATAGTTTCAGATAGCAATTATCTTTTCATAGGATCGGAAAATGTTTCCTACACTTCAATGATGCAGAACAGAGAAGTCGGCATAATACTTTCAAATAATGCTTTGATATCTCAGGCTGTCTCTCAATTTGACGATCTTTGGAATGATGTTTCAATTATGCCTGCCGAATTGCCATCTTCACAAATGGCGTTGCTCACCCAGATAGTTTCGACTCCTTACGCATACGCAAACAAACTCGTTAAAACCGTTGGAACGATCGAGGGCGTCTTCGGGCCAACCGTTTTCATGTCTTACACTTACGGTGGGAAAATAGCCGGAATAGAACTATGGCTTGGAAGTGTTGCAAATCCGGAGTTGATCCTCAAAGCAGGACAAACTGTCCGCGTTGTCGGATCTGTGGACACTTACAGGGGACAACTTGAAATTTCTGCCGTTACGCTGCCCGAGGTCATATCCGAGAACTTGCTTTCTTTCCCATTTGAGCCTTCATTCGATAAACTCGCGAATTACGATGGATTGCTTGTGATGCTTAAGGGCACGGTTAAAGTTTCGGATACGGGTACTTATTTGCTTGGAAAGGACGGTCAGACGGTCAGATTTTCTTCTCTCGGTATGATGCCGTCTGTTAGCGATGGCACCGATGTCTACGCCGAAGGCATAATCGTAAACGATAACGGCAATTACGTGCTGGCCGCAACGAATTTTTATGCCGCGAATACTTACACGCCGATCCTCGAGAGCATTCATTTGAACACAAGTCCGACAATTCCGGAACTGCTATCGAACGTTCAGGTATATTTCAACCAGACGGTTAAATCGACAGGCGTTGTTTCTGCCATTGTAAGTGCTTCCAACGCTTATGTTTTTTCAAATGGTTACGGTTTAAGAATTTACGGTCAGTACGGAAACATAAAACCCGGCGATATAGTCGAATTTTCGGGAAGTTTTACTTCATACAACAACTCTTTTGAGGTGGATGTAACTTCTGTAAAGGTGATAGGTCAAACTTCCGCGCCTCTTCCTTTAGTCATAAAGACCGGAGATTTTGCAAAATATTCTGAAGTCTTGGTTCAGGTCACAGGCGTCGTTTCAAACGCAAAAGGCACGATGTTCGATGTTAACGATGGTTCGGGATCTGCCACCGTTTACATGGCAAAAGGCACATTGCCGCAAAACGGAAGTACAGTGACAGTCGTGGGAATATCCGTTCAGTACAACAACACACATGAGATATACGCCGTGTCTATAAATTGAAATCTAAACGTTGATGTTTAAAATTAAAGGCGGTCATTGACCGCCTATTTTTTTTCGTCGTATGCGTAAGTTGGCATACCCCTGACATGCGTTTTGTATTTGAAAATTCCGCCCGCGTGGGGTTGCTTTTTTAATCCATCCGTGTTCAGTCCGCGACTTGCCGTCGTTATGTAAAGTTCATCAAGATCGTCTCCACCGAAAACGCATGAAGTTACCTTTTCAACAGGGATATTTATAACCTCTATCAATTTTCCGTTGCGCGGATCCCATCTTGAAATACGCCATCCACCCCAGTGGGCTACCCATATCATGCCTTCTGAATCCGACGTCATACCGTCGGGAGAGCCCTGACCGTCTGGAATTTTTACCGCCACGCGTCTGTTTGAAATCGATCCTGCTTTGAGATCGTAATCAAATGCAAAAACGCTTTTTGTCCTTGTATCTATGTAATACATGATCGAATTATCAGGATTCCATGCAATTCCGTTTGATACCGTGACCTTATCGACCATCTTGGTCACGCTGTGATCCCTGTCTATTCTGTAAAGTGCGCCTAAAGGATCCTTTTCTTCCAAGTTCATAGTGCCTGCCCAAAATCTTCCATATGCATCACATTTCCCGTCGTTAAATCTGTTATCTGGCTTGTCACTTTCAGGATCGCACACGAATGTGAATTCTTCCGTTTCAAAGTTGAGAAAGTAGATGCCGTGGTGCATCGCGAGAATTGCACCGCCTGATTTATTCGGTGCAATGCATCCGACATACTGATTTGAGTTTATGATTTTATCTTCATTTTTCGACGGATCGTAGATATGGACTTTTTTGCCGTCTATATCAACCCAATAAAGTAATTTATTTTTGGCATCCCACGATGGACTTTCCGCAACAATTGCGCCTGAATCAAGTAAAAGATCTACCCTCTGTTCCATCTTTATCACTTCCCTCTTGAAATTCAACGATATTTTTAAAATCCTTTTTGAGATCATCATGAAGCATTTTGTAAATTTCGAAGATCTTCATATAAACATCATGATTTTTGGCATCTGGAAAGTAAGTTTTGGAGATAAGAAAAAAATTTTTGACTTCATCGAAATTGTCTATGATTTTTAGCGCCTTCATCCCAACGATCATCGCACCAAAAGCGGAACTGTCGTCATTTTTCATCGTTAGAACTTTTTTGCCCAGTACATCTGCGAGTATTTTTATCCATAATTTAGATCTCGTCATCCCCCCGCTTAGATGTACCTCATCTATCTTTCCTGTGATTTCTTCAAGGGCAAGATCAACATCGTAAAGGCTATATCCTATGCCCTCAAGCGTTGCTCTTAAAAAGTGAGGCTTTTTGTGGTAGATGTTCATTCCGAAAAAAACTCCCCTCAGACTGGCATCCCAGTATGGACTTCTTTCACCTGTTAGATGAGGCAGAAAGACGAGGCCATCCGATCCGGCCTTTATCTTTGAGGCTTTTGCCATCGTTGAGTCGATCTTTCCACCGAAATTGTCCATAAACCATTTAACGGCCATGCCGGCATTGCTTACGGCACCGCCAATTGTGAAATGTGACTCATCAAGGACATAGGTAAAAGTTCTCATCTTCCGATCCACAACGGGGCTGTCCGAGATAACTCTCATCGCTCCACTTGTGCCAACGCTTACGGAAGAAATACCTTTTTGCACGGCGCCCGATCCGAGATTGGCAAGCGGGCCGTCTGCACCGCCAATGATAAATGGCACTTCAGGATCAATGCCAATTTTAGCAGCGTAAAGATCTTTAATTCCCTTAAAAATATGATCTACAGGTACGATCTCCGAGAGCATATTTTCATTTATGCCTGCAATTCTTAACGCTGTATCATCCCATTTCATGTTTTTCAAATTCAAAAAACCTGTTCCTGAAGCCATGGAATGGTCGATCACGTACAGGCCGAAAAGTTTGTAAAATATGTATTCTTTTACTGAGATGAGTTTTGACGTTTTTTCAAAAATGTTTTTTTTGTTGGACTTTAACCATATGATTTTACACAGTGGCAGCATCGGATGAATCGGCGTGCCCGTGCTTTTATATATCGCAAAGCCTTCACCGCTCTCTCTGAGATCTTTTGCTACCTGTGAACTTCGAGTGTCTGCCCAAATTACAGCGTTCATAAGTTTGTCGCCGTTTTTATCAATAGGGATGATGCTATGCATGGCGCCACTGAAACTTATGCCGGCGATCGTGTTACTTTTACCGATTTGCCTTACAACCTTTTCGATTGAATCGAGTACTGAATCAAAGATCTCATCCGGATCCTGTTCTATCATTCCGATTTTTGGCATCAAAAGTTTGTAACAAACTTCAGATTTGAATATCGTTCTGCCGTTCAAATCGTAAGCCACTGTTTTGGTTGCAGTTGTTCCGATATCCGTCCCTATTAAGTACTTCATTGATTACTTTTGATCCATGTTGATATCTCATCTATGACATTGACATCAACATGACCTTCGACAAGATACTCGTCCGGAGATGGTGTACCATCCCATTTTATGAAAAGATGGTAAAGGTTCGGATACCACTTGAACGTGTAATTTTTATTTTGGGAAAATGCCGCCTTGAAAATGTCAAAATCTTTTTCCGTCACCTGATAATCTTTCCCGCCTTGCATTATAAGGGTTGGAATATCTAAATTTTTTAAAATGCCGACAGGATTATATTTTTCAAGTTCGTAGTAGTAACTTACGGGAGCCCCCATTACGATATCTGAATCTTTGAGTGTATGTTTGTTTATATCTTCAAGTTGGACTATGATGGATTTCATTGCGGATATTTCAGTTGCGTTGTTGGATAGGGATATGAGATATTCAAGTTGATCTATCGTGACATCCTGTAAGTTCCTTGCCGGCGCGGCTAACATGATTATTCCCGAAATATCTCCTGACATTTTTGCGATTTCGGGTACAAGATAACCACCTTCGCTGTGACCGAGAACGAATATTTTCCCAACGTAATTTTGACTCTTTAGAAAATTTATGCCGTCGAGTGCATCTTTGAAATATTCATTTTCAAGGTTAACGGGTATATCGCCGTTTTGGAATGCCTTTGGATAAACGTAGGTGCTTTTATCGTATCTTAAAACGACTATGCCGTTGGTTGAAAGGCCGTAGGCAATGTCTTCAAACGGTCTGTTTGGTCCTATTGATTCATCCATGTTTTCCGGGCCGGAGCCGGGAATTAAAATAACGGCGGGAAAAGGACCTTTACCTTCTGGGATGGTAATTTCAGCCGGAACTTTTAAATCATTTCCGATAGTCGTTTTTTCAACTTTGAATTTTGATTGATTGACATATGACGGAATTGAATAGGTAGGCGTGGCGGGTTTAAAGAAAAGACCTGCGACCTTTGAATTTTGATCGATGGTAACCGTCACATCAAGCAAAGCCTTTGAAAAACTTACCGTAAAGACGAAGACGGTGTAATTTTGAACGTTAGATACGTTGACGCTTTCTATGGATTGAAATTTTCCTGCCTGACTCTCCACTTGATTCCAAATTGCCTCGGTTTTGGCCAAAGGCAGTGCTGCCATCATAGCCTCATCGTACATGGATTCAGCCATTTTGAAATTCCCGACGGATAGGTTCATTATGAATTCCTTCGCGATTTGCAGGTTGTCATTTGCGAAAATCATGATGGGCAAAGACAAAAACAAAAAGGTAAAAACAAACTTTTTCATTCAAATCACCTCTTCTGTTATAATATACATGATGATGGCTTTATTTCAAAATGTCGATGAACGATCACTTAAAGAGATAGCAAAAAAATTTGCGAAAATACTTTTTGACGGAAGTGTCGTACTTCTCGAAGGAGATTTGGGAGGGGGAAAGACAACTTTCGTGCGTTATCTTGTTGAGCATCTTGGTGGAAACAGTCGTAAAGTTACGAGTCCAACCTTTACGATAGTTAATGAATACGAAGTACGTTTTAAAATCCATCACATCGATCTGTTTAGGTTGAACGAGATGGAAGTGGACGAACTTCCAATAGAAGACTACCTCGAGTCCGATGGCATTTGTCTTATAGAATGGCCTGATAAACTCGGTGCTCATGTGCCCGCAAATTACTTCAAGATTGAATTCGAGTTTGTTGATGAAAATCATAGAAATGTAAGGCTATCCTCGACTGGTTCACTTTACGATCAAGCATTTTTAAGAGGTGATTTTTCTGTCAAAGCATAAAAAAATGGATGGAACTGCCAAGTACAAAGAAAAGGTGGCAATACCTCCTGAAGAACTTCCATGTGTGCCGTTAAAAGGCAACGATGTTGCTTTTCCGACGGCATTGGTACCTTTTCATGTTGAAAGAGAATCTGCGATAAAGGCACTGGATAAGGTTGTGGAAAATGAAGAACGTTATCTTATACTGGTATCGCAAAAAAACCAAAATGTTCAAATTCCAGATGTCGGAGATCTTTACGGAATAGGAACATTTTCGCGCTTGCTTCAACTTGTTAAACTCCCTGACGGCAGCATAAGAGCGCTGGCTGAGGGCATAATTCGCGTTAAAATCACGGAATACACTCAAAAGGATCCGTTCTTGCTTTGCAAATACGAGGCTCTTGAAAAAAAGGTCAGAAAATCCAAAGACCTTACGGCCGTCATAAGACTTTTGAAAAGCAAAGCGATGAAATATTTCGATATGACTAAAAGGCTTCCGGAAGATGCCGTTTCGGAATTGGCCCTTATCGATGAGCCGGATAAACTCGTCGATACCATAATTTCTTTCACGGAAATGAGTTTGGAGAATAAGCAGAGATTTCTCGAATTGGTGGATCCACGAGACAGAATGATAGAGTTTCTTAAATACCTCAATTCAGAGATAGCGTTTCTAAAGATCGAGGCCGATATCGATGATAAGGTAAAAGAAAAAATAGATAAAGGTCAAAAAGAGTTTTATCTCCGTGAAAAGATGGAAACTATAAAAAACGAACTTGGAGATGACACATCCGAAGCGGACGGATTGAGAGAAAAGTTGAAACGCAAAAAATATCCTACTGACGTGAAAAGGACCATAGAAAAAGAGATAAACAGGTTCGAAAAGATGTATCCTGCTTCACCCGAAGCAACTGTTTCAAGAAATTACATTGATTGGCTTTTCGATATACCATGGTACGAAAAGACAAAAGAAGACGTGAACGTAAAAAGGGCTTCAAAGGTGCTTGAAGCGGATCATTACGGCCTTGAAGATGTCAAAGACAGGATTCTTGATTACATAGCGATCAAAAATTTCAGCAGTACGGCCAAATCACCGATACTTTGTCTTGTTGGCCCTCCGGGGGTGGGTAAAACTTCACTTGGTATGTCTTTGGCAAAAGCGCTTAACAGGAAATTTGTCCAAATTTCTCTTGGTGGTATGAGGGATGAAGCCGAGATAAGAGGACATAGGAGAACTTACATCGGAGCACTGCCCGGCCGGTTGATTCAAACGATCGTGAAGGTGGGCGTAAAAAATCCTGTTATTCTGCTTGATGAAATAGATAAAATGGGAATTTCATTTCAAGGCGATCCGGCAGCCGCTTTGCTTGAAGTGCTTGATCCGGAAGAGAATTCTCATTTCATAGACAATTACGTTGAAATTCCGTTTGATCTGTCGGATGTCGTCTTTGTCACAACCGCAAACACGGTAGAGCCGATACCGCCTGCTCTTGCCGATAGGATGGAAATAATCGAGATTCCCGGTTACACATTTCAGGAAAAAATAGAAATATCGAAAAGATTTTTGATTCCCAAACTGAGAAAAGAATATGGTATGGAAGGCATTAACCTCGAAATAAAAGATGAAGCCGTGCAAAAGATGATAGAAGATTACACCCTTGAATCGGGAGTCAGAGGTCTCGAAAGGATAATCTCAAAACTCTTGAGAAAAATCGCAAGAAATGCGATGAACAAAGATGATAAAATAACGATCGGATCAAAGGAAATCGAAGAGATGTTGGGTGCTCCGATGCTTGTCAGATCCCAAACACCGGCGATACCGACCATCGGTGAAACCATTGGCCTTGCATGGACACCGGCCGGCGGAGAAGTGCTTGTGATCGAGGCAACGGCAGTTCCAGGAACTTCTCAGACTTTGATAACCGGTAATCTTGGAAATGTCATGAAAGAATCTGTGACAATTGCAATGACACTTTGCAAAAATCTTTGTCAGGATAAAGCGGAGTTCTTTAAAACCCATGATTTTCATATACATGCCCCTGAAGGTGCGATCCCAAAAGATGGTCCTTCGGCCGGAGTGGCAATTCTAACCTCTTTATGTTCGGTTGTAACTGGAAAACCTGTAAGAAATGATGTTGCGATGACCGGAGAAATAACGCTGAACGGTAAAGTTTTGGCAATCGGGGGCTTAAGAGAAAAGTTGCTTGCCGCAAAAAGGTTTGGCATAAAAGAAGTCATTGTTCCAAAAGCCAATGAACCTATGGTTAAAAAGATGAAAGCAGATGTGATTGCAGATATCAAGATAAATTACGTTGAAGATGTCAGCGAGGCTTTGAAAATAGACCTGGGAATAGATCATGTTCGTTGAAAAGGTCGAATTAATCGCGGATGCGCATAATCACGATGGCTTTCCTGAACCTCTGAAAGGAGAGATCGCATTTGTAGGCAGATCCAACGTTGGGAAGTCTTCTCTTTTGAACGTGATCTTCGGCAGGCAAATAGCAAAAACGAGTTCAACACCGGGCAAAACAAGGTCTTTGCTCTTTTTCAAAGTGAATGATTTTTATCATTTTATAGATTTTCCGGGTTACGGGTATGCGAAGGTGTCAAAGATCGAAAGGCAAAAATGGCAGTCACTTGTAGACGATTATTTCAAAAGTGAAAGACCGTTGAAAGGAATTTTTTTGCTTGTCGATTCTATGATACCAACTCAAAGGTCTGACTTAGAGGCTTTTGATTTTTTCAAGAGTTTCGTGGATGTTTTCATCGTGCTGACAAAAGTCGATAGAATTAAAAAAAATCAAATTTCCAAGAAGGTAAAAACAGTTGAAGAGGATTTCATGGGAGTGAAAGGTGTCATACCTTTTTCTTCCATCACAAAAGACGGATTAAAGGAAATAGAGGGGATTTTAAGAGAGATTTTTGAGAACGAGAGGTGACGTTTTTGAACAAGGATGAAGCACTTGAGTATTTAAGAGGAAATCATTTGCCAACGGTATGGTGTCCTGGATGCGGAAATGGAATAGTTCTCAAAGCGATGTTGGAGGCCATAAAAAATCTCGGTCTTCAAAAAGATAACATAGCCGTCGTTTCAGGCATAGGATGTTCTTCAAGGGCAACAGGGTACATAGATTTCAACACGATGCACACGCTTCACGGGAGAGCCATCGCTTTTGCCACGGGCGTAAAACTTGCAAGGCCGGATCTTAAAGTCATAGTCATAACCGGTGACGGAGATGCCATGGCAATAGGAGGAAACCATTTCATACATGCCTGCAGGAGAAACATGGATCTTACCGTCGTGATTTACAACAACAACATATACGGTATGACGGGCGGACAATATTCGCCAACGACTCCGTTTGGAGACAAGGCGACGACCGCTCCTTACGGAAATCTTGAAGCGCCGTTTGACATAGTTGAAATGGCAAAGACTGCCGGCGCTACTTACATTGCACGTGCCACGACTTACCATTACATGTTGATGGTCAAATACATTCAAAAAGCAATAGCACATGAAGGCATGTCCGTCGTCGACGCCGTTACCCAATGCCCGACATATTACGGGAGATACAACAAATCCGGTGATGCCCCGGGCATGATGCAATATTTCAAAGAGAGCGGTATTTCACTCGAAAAGGCAAAGAGTCTGGATCAGAAAGCGCTTGAAGGGAAAATAATCATAGGAGAATTCGTCGATATCCAAAAACCCGGCTATGTTTCAGAATATAACAAACTGAGAGAAAATTTGAAGGTGAAATCATGAGTGTTAACCTTTACACCTCAAAATCCATAGAAGTACCTTTCAGCATAAGAATATCAGGCATAGGAGGGCAAGGCAACGTGTTGCTTGGCACCATCCTTTCAGATGCCCTTTCAAAAGAAGGCAAGTGGGTCATACAAACTCAATCGTACGGTGCTCAGGTCAGAGGTGGTCTGACGAATTGTGATGTGCTTTTCTTCAATGAACCAATAGATTTCCCTCAGGCAAGAACATTCGACATATTTTTTGCGATGCACGATATAGGACTTAAAGCGCATTTCAAATATCTCAAAAATAACGGGATACTTTTCATCGATTCTTCAACATGTTCTGGAATACCTCCCTCAGTAAAGGTCATAACGAAGAAGATCGTATCCGTCCCTCTGACTCAAAAAGCCGAAGAACTTTTTGGAAGACAGGTTTTTTCAAACACGATGAGTCTTGGCCTTATAGCCGCTACTACGAGAATAGTGGATCACGAATCTTTAAAAAAGTCCGTAATCGAACATGTTCCGGGCAAGTACCTCGATCAAAATTTAAAAGCGCTTGACGAAGGATATAAAATGTCTGACAAAATCTTTGAATTGAGAGAAGATCTTAAAATTCCATACTCAAAAGGTACAAACATAAATTTTGAATGAAAAGAAGAAGTTTACTTAGCAGTTTTAAATATGCCTTCAATGGCATGAGTCATGCGTTAAAAACCCAGCGCAACATGAAGATACATTTTGTAACGGCCGCAGCAGTGGTAGTCGTTTCTTTGCTTTTAAAACTCGAAGTAGATGAATTTTTGTGGATTTTTCTTGCCATAACACTCGTCATTGTTTCGGAGACTTTTAACTCTTTTTTTGAGGAGTTCCTTGATTTCGTGAATCCGCAGTACCATGAAGCGGTTAAACACATGAAAGACATGGCTGCCGGTAGCGTCCTGACGGCGTCTATATTTGCGATAACCGTGGCCATTATAATATTTGGTAAAAGATTTGGATTTGACCTTTCTGTTTACGCGAGTTCGGTCTTATTCGCTTACCTGTTTTTTGTTTTTATAATATCCATCTTCATCAAAGATGGGAAAAATAAAGATAAAGATGACAGAACTAAAAAATTTTGATTCAATTTATGTTTTTACCGTTCACTCATCACGCGTTGCTCGTCACTGTTTTGTTTTTGCCATAGGCTATTAGCCATATGCTATGTGCTTTTTTGTGCGTCGGCTCTCGCATTCGCCCTTCGGTGTCTGGTCCTCGCTGCGCAGCGTCGGCCACCTCACGGCATCATGCTCTCCGCCTCCGTCCGCCTTTTCAACGCGCCACCAGCTACCCGCCACGTGCTACCTGCCAAAACACCTGCCGGAGCGGTAATTCGGAATTTAAAGTTGGTTCAGCATATATTGACAGGTTTATTTTTTTATGATAAACTATTTTTAAGGTGATAAAATGTGTAACTTAAGAATTTCGAACCTTAAAATTCAGAACAATTGGTGGTGGCACAACCCCTGATGCTGAGCGGGTAGTGTGCCTTTTGCCATAAATTTTTCAGCGTCGGGGATCTTTAAAAAAGATCCCCGATTTTCATTTTGAAGGGAGGAATTTGTATGGAAAGATTCATAAATTTAAGGGGAGAAGATATACCGAAGTACTGGTACAACGTCAAAGCGGATCTGCCATTTGAAATGGATCCGCCACTCGATCCTCAAACGATGAAACCTATGGATCCGTCAAAGTTGGAAGTGCTTTTTCCAAAAGCACTTGTCATTCAGGAAGGGACGAAAGAAAAAGAGATTCAAATACCGCAAAAGGTCCGAGAAGCCTATGCACTTTACAGACCCACACCGCTTGTAAGGGCTTTTGGGTTTGAGAAAGCGTTGAAGACACCTGCACACATTTATTACAAAAACGAGAGCGTTAGCCCTACGGGCAGTCACAAACTTAACACTGCACTTGCACAGGCATATTACAACCTTGAAGAGGGAACCAACAAGATCTCGACAGAAACGGGGGCAGGGCAATGGGGAAGCGCACTTGCCTTTGCGGGATCGTATTTCAACCTTGACGTGAACGTTTTTATGGTTAAGATCAGTTTCGAACAAAAGCCGGCGCGAAAGTACATGGTAAACCTTTTTAACGGTAAAATCCATCCGAGTCCGAGTGATTTCACCAATTACGGTAAGCAAATACTTGAAAGCAGTCCGAATTCAACGGGATCGCTTGGAATGGCAATAAGCGAGGCTATCGAATATGCCCTATCAAAAGGAAAGACACATTATTCCCTTGGCAGTGTGCTCGATCATGTGTTACTTCATCAGACGGTGATAGGTCAGGAAACAAAAAAGCAAATGGAACTTGCCGGAGAGGAGCCAGATGTGCTCATAGGTTGTTTTGGAGGAGGATCAAACTTTGGAGGTTTTACGCTCCCATTTATACCTTTGAAGATGAAAAAAGATGCACTTGAAATAGTGGCATGCGAACCTACAGAATGTCCATCTTTCACAAAAGGAGAGTACAAATACGATTACGGAGATACAGCCCATCTTACTCCCATGTTGAAGATGTACACGCTTGGATCCGAATTCATTCCGCCTCCGATTTACGCCGGTGGCTTACGCTACCATGGTGCTTCTCCGATAATAAGCCGCCTCGTTAAAGAAGGGTACATGAAGGCCATTGCAATTTCTCAGGAAGAGGCATTTGACTCGGCAAGACTCTTTTCCGTAAGCGAGGGCATAATTCCCGCTCCCGAAACAAGCCATGCCATAGCCGGGGTTGCAAGGTACGCAAAAGCGTGCGCCGAAAGCGGGGAGAAAAAAGTCATCGTATTCAATTTCAGCGGTCACGGATTGCTCGATTTGAATTCTTACGTAAAAAATATCAACCAAAATTAAGATTTCAAATTTCGAATCGCTACAATGGCAGGGTGGCCCCATCAATATATGGTCTTCGCTGCTTGCGGAGGCCATTTCGAGGGCATCCTGCCTTCCGCTGAGATGTGCCATTTTCAAATTATGAATTGAGAAAGATGCCTGTAACCAAGTATAAGACCTTTTTTAACCTTCTCGATGCTACCTTCCCAGACTGGATCTTCGTGTTCGATACTGACAACGCCGTTGTAGCCGTTTTCCTGAAGTGCCGAGATGAAAGATTTCCAATCTATTTCACCAAGGCCTGGAATTCTATATCTCCACCAATTTTTGCCGTTTTTGAAGAGCGGTCCGAAAATTCCATGCTCGTAAAGTCCGTCCTGAAGAATCTGCGTGTCTTTTGCGTGAGTGTGGACTATTTTATCTGCAAATTCATTCACAACATCGACGTAATCTATGTCAAGCCAGTACAGATGGGAAGGATCAAGGTTGATCTTTAAATCCGGTAAAATTTCGAATATTGCCCTCCACAGTTCGGGAGAATAAAAAAGTTCCCCGGGTATTCCAGATTTTTGCCATCCAACCATCGGACAATTTTCTATCATTATTTGGACATTTTTGCGTTTTGCGTACTCTAAAACGGGCGGAAAGACTTTTTCTATTTCTTTCATGTTGCCGACGATATCTTTTTCAATATCCCTGCCTATGAAAGTGCCAACGTATTTCACACCGAGTAAATTTGCCGCATCAATAACCTTTTTAAGATGATCTATGTGTGCAGATCTGATATTTTGATCGGTATCAAGGTTGTTATCATAGTAAGCAAGTGATGAAATTTCAAGTCCGTATTTTTTGAAAAGCGCTTTAAACTCATTTGCCCTTTTTTCGTCCAATGTTTTGACATCAAGAGTTGAAGACGAGTAATCTCTCCTGTTATCAACTGGCCATGCACCGATTTCAAGCGTTTGAAAACCAATTTCAGAAGCCCACTTTGCAATTTCATCAAGGCCAAGATTTCCAAGTGGTACGGTTAAAAATCCAAGTTTCATCCATTCTCACTCCTTCATATGTCGATTTTTTTCAGGTTATCAAGACTTATCTTTATACTTTCAAAGGGGTCTTTTTTACATTTATCCTGTTCGACTATTAGCCATTTAGTTCCCACAAATTTTGCCGTTGAAACGATCCCTCTTATGTCCATTATCCCTGTTCCGACTTCCGCAAAATCCTTTCCAACCCTTTCCATGTCTTTCAAGTGAAGTAAAGATGCTCTTTTGCCGAATTTTCTTATGTACGAAATCGGATCCGCTCCTGCATATTCAACCCAGTAGGTGTCTATTTCAAAATCCACGAGATCGGGATCCGTGTTTTCAAAAAGTAAATCAAGGCCATAATTACCTTGAAATCTTTCAAATTCATGGGCGTGGTTGTGGTAACAAAGTTTTAATCCGTTGTCATGGCATTTTTGACCTATCTCGTTGAGTACTTTCGCGAATGATAAAAAATCGTCCTTTGTGGCGTATTTTTGCCACGGACAAACTATGAAATGATTTCCTATCTGAGAATTGTAATCTATGACTTTTTTTAAATCCGTTGTCAGCACATCCACGCCAACATGGCTTCCGGCTGGCTTAAGGTTCAGTTCATCGAGTAAATTTTTGAGATCTTTTGCTTCCATCCCACCGTATCCGGCAAATTCTACACCGGTATAGCCTATTTGAGAAACCCTTTTCAAAGTTCCGCTGAAATCTTTCTCAGCGACATCTCTCAAAGTGTAAAGTTGAAGCGCCATTGGAATCATCAAGACACCTCCTAAAAATTGAATTGTTTTCCCGTTTTAGCCGATTCGTATATACCCTCAAGGATCCGTGTAACGGTAAAGGCCTCTTGGGGTTTTACGAGCGGATCTTTGTCGTTCGCGATAGCGTCTATCCATTGTCTCGCTTCAACGTCCTGTGGTTCTAACTTTTCTCCGGAATAAAAATCAACCCCTTTAAGGTTAACTTCAACGTTCTTGACAAACAGCCTTCCAAATTCTTCTCCGTTTATTCTTAAACCATCTTGCATGTCAGCACCGCCTTCGGTGCCACAAAGTACAGTCTGAGCCTCTCCGACATCTAATGAATTTAAAGCCCAACTTGATTCTAGCATGATCGTTGATCCATCTTTCATGACTATAAAACCGAATGCCGAATCTTCTACCGTGAATTTTGCGGGATCCCATGGTCCCCAGGCATTTGCGGCGTTCTTTTTATTTGACAACTCGTGATAGGTAGTTCCAACGACGCTTTTGGGTTCATAGTTGTTCATCATCCAAAGTGTCAGATCCAACGCGTGAGTCCCGATATCTATCAAAGGACCGCCACCTTGTTCGTCTTCGTTGAGAAAGACGCCCCACGTCGGAACGGCTCTTCTTCTTATGGCGTGAGCTTTAGCGTAATATATTTTTCCCAGATCTCCTCTTCTGCATATCTCTTTGAGATGAAGGGAATCGGTTCTAAAGCGATTTTGATATCCTATGGTTAATTTCATGCCCGTCCTTTTTGCGGTCTCGACCATTTTTTCAGCACCCTTTGAATCTTTTGCCATTGGCTTTTCACACATCACGTGTTTTCCAGATTCCATTGCAGCAACGGAGATTTCAGAATGAGATTTGTTTGGAGTGCACACATGAATTACGTCTATAGTTTTATCCTCCAGTAATTTTCTGTAATCTTTGTATACTTTGGCATCTGTTGATCCGTATTCTTTGGCAGCCTTTGCAGCCCTTTCTTCGATGAGATCGCAAAATCCTACGATTTCGACATTTGCGATCTTGGAAAGTGCTGGTAAATGCTTTGCATTTGCAATTCCTCCACAACCTATTATTCCAACTCTAACTTTGTCTTTCAATTTAATCCCTCCTTGGACTTTATCTTTTGTATTATATACTTTTTTGAAAAAAAGTGCGATTCATAACAATAAATGATATAATTGTTAAAAAGCATTCTTCGGAGGATAATGTTGTGACAGTCCCTTTCTTTGTTCTTTCTGTAATTGCTATCGGCATAATAGTTGTAACCCTGCTTTTTGCTTTGAAATGGCGTATTCTTGCAAAAATGGGAATTAGAAATGCCACAAGACGAAAGATGACCATGTTCTTGATAATCGCCGGTTCTTTAACCGGAACTGCTTTTATAGTCGGATCTTTCGTTATAAACGATTCTTTTCAATATTTCATGTATGCCGGCATAAGAAAAAATCTTGGTACCATAGACGAAGTCTTAACGCCCAACAAAAATGCGTATTTTTCTCAAGACGATCTTTCAAAATTGATCAATTCATCTTCAAACTCGAAATACGTTGAATCTGTTTTGCCAATAATGATAAAAAGTACCGTTGCTGCGCCCGTTGGACAGATAAAATCTCTTGATCCCAGTAAAATAGCACAGGTTAGTTTCATAGGAGTCAACGTCGATCAACTTAAAAAATTCGGCAGCGGAAAACTCTTTCCTGATGTCACGTTATCCGGAAACGATGTCGTTGTGGGCGAATCTTTTGCCGATTCTCTTAAATTGCACGTCGGTGATACTTTTGAGGCTATAATCAATCCTTTTCAAATCATCTTAGGTGCCCCGCAAAAGTTTAAAATAGTAGGTATTGTGCCTGAAGATGGGGTGCTCGGGTACAAAGATATTCAGGGAATAACTTCTCCGATTTTCATGACAACAGAGCAGATGAAAAACATTTTCAACTTTGACAGTTACAACGAAATTCTCATCGCCAACAAAGGTGATTACATAAGCAGCGCTCAATACACGAACGAAGTGGATCAAATCGTCAAGGACGCAGGTGTATCGGTCAAAATTTACAATGTAAAGGATGATCAGATCAAGAACATAAATCAAGGTCAAATCGGATGGCTGTTCTTGATTTTAAGCGGTTTCTCTATCGCGGCAGGTATTTTGTTGCTTATAAACGTTTATACCATGCTTTCAGATGAAAGAATCAGCGATCTTGGAACTTTGAGGGCAATTGGTTTTTCAAGGGGAAAGGTTGGATTCATACTTTACTTTGAAGGCTTTGTTTATTCATTGATCGCGTCGTTTTTAGGGGTCTTTGTCGGACTCGGAATAGCGTGGTTTATGATAAATGAATTTTCAAATCTCGCAAGCAACGTCAGCAGTGAATTTACCCCTCTTATGAATACCGGAAACTTTTCTTTTTCACTGCATTTCAGCATATTCTCACTTATCTATGGCTTTCTCGTCGGTCTGATAGTGCCATCCGTTGTTTTAATTTACATGGCTTTCAGGACTGGCCGTCTTAACATAGTCAGAGCCATAAGGCAGATCCCTCCAGAGCAAAATGAAAAAAGACGTCAGCAATTTTTGATCATCTTTATACTTTTTGCTTTAGCGGTGATTTTTTCGATTTTTGCAATTTTTTCATCCAATGCCATAATGACTTACAGTGGGATAATGATTTCCGCGTTGATCTTCCCTTTGTTTTTCAGCAAAAAGAGATTAAGGCGCATCGTCGGGAACTTCTTCTCTCTGGGTGTTGTCGTTTTTGCTTTTGCTTCTAATCTCATACCTTACATCGAGTCTCAAAGTGACAAATCACTCTGGTTGCTTGGTCTTAGAAGTTTTTCGATATTACTTGCAGCGTTGTTCTTGCTTTCTTACAACTTTGAAATTTTCGACAGTTTTCTCGGTTTGTTTTCTACCAGAAAAAGCCGTGCTTCGGTAAAACTTGCCGTTGCGGAGACAGCCCAGCATAAAAGAAGAACCGGCCTTACGATAGCGATGTATTCGATAGTCATCTTCGTGATATCGCTTATGACTGTCATACCTTATTCGGAGACTCTTCAGATAAATTCGGCTAAATCTACGATCTTCGGTGGATACGATACTGTTGGAATACCCATAATTGGAAATTTAAACGTGGCCACTTCTCAACTGTCAAATCTTGACTACATAACTTATTACGCCACGATGTCCATGATTTCTGTGAAATATCTTTCAAATGGAAAAGTGTCAAGCGATTACCAGATGGTGCTTTTGAACAAACAACTTGTGGGTGGCCTTGACTTGCAGGTTAAAAGCGCTATCAACGGCATAAAAGATCTTAAATCGCTCTTCGATTACATCGACGCACATCCCGGAACAGTTGCAGTGCTTGGTTTGAATGATTTGAAGGTAAACCAAAATGTCCAAATATCAAACGAAGGAGCCTCCAATTTCAACTTTTCACAATCATCTCAAAATGTGACATCTTCTTCCACCGCGCTTAAAAATCCAAAGACATTTACCGTCGTCGGAATACTTCAAAGCCAGGGCAATTATAACGCAATTCCGGCGGGTTTTTACACGTCTGTAAAGACATCTTCCGTCTTCGGTAAACTTTCGCCAACCGAATTTTTGCTTACAAAATTGGCGGGCAACAACGATGCTCAACAATACGATAATTTTCAAAAATTAACGGCTTTTCTTAAAACAAGGTTCATCTTTGCCTTGTTTTCAAAGCAAACGGTTGAGATATTCACGAATATCCTAAATGGATTTGTGAACATAATAAACACTTTTCTATATTTCGGTCTTTCGGTCGGCATAATAGGTCTTGCCATACTTATAATCAAATCTTTGCACGAAAGAAGAAGAACCGTTGGAATTTTAAAAGCCTTGGGTTTCAGTCGCGGCATGATCTTCAGAAGTTTTTTCCTTGAGATAAATTTCGTGGTCATTCTCGGCATATTGATAGGATTTATCTCGGGAATAATCACGTCGTATTTGATATATTCAACTTTGAATCTCGGTACGCTTTACATACCATGGCAACAATTTTTGTTGCTTGGCATAGTTTTCTATCTTATATCCGTTTTGACAACTTTCATACCGACGAGAAACGCGACCAAAGTGCCACCCGTGGAGGCTTTAAGGTACAGAGAGTGATCATGGTTGAAAAGATAAAGGATATTCCGGATAGCCCGGGAATTTACATTTTCAGGTCAAAGGGGAAAATCATCTACGTTGGTAAAGCCAAGGATTTGAAAAAAAGGCTATTTTCTTATTTTTCATCGAGATCGTCCGAAAAGGCTAAAAAAATAGTTTTAGAGGCAGACAAGTTAGAATACATAATGGTTTCAAACGAAAGGGAAGCATTGCTTTTAGAAGCAAATCTAATATACACTCACAAACCGAAATTCAACGTTTTACTAAAAGATACGCGTGTTTACCCTTACGTTACCTTTACAAAAGATGAGTTTCCTTACATCGAGATAACTCACGACAAAATTCCGGGTGCCATAGGACCATTCACAAGCGTAAACTTTTTAAGAACCCTCCTTGAGATAATTCAACCAATTCTTCAGATAAGAAATTGCAATTACGACCTTTTGAAAGTCAAAAGGCCGTGTATAGAATACGGTATGAAAAGGTGTTCCGCACCATGCGCCGGGTTCATCTCCAAAGCGGAGTACGCGCGAAGGATAGATCTTGCGAAATCTTTTTTCATCGGCAATTCTCAAGAATTGAAAAAATGGATAGAGGAAAGGATATCCGTTTATTCCAAGATGGAGATGTTTGAATCTGCGCTCAGATTGAAAAAGATGTACGAAAAACTCGAATGGTTTTTGCAGGATCAAGGAGTTGAACTTCCAGAATCTGTAAGTCTCGATGTCATTGCCATAGAAAGTGGCATCGCCGTGCTTTTGAAGGTAAGAAATGGCATGATGCTCGCAAAACTCGAATTCGAAATAAACGGCAACTACGATGATTTCATGAAATTGTATTACGGACATGAAGAAGAGATCGTTGAAAGGATAATCGTAAAAAAAAGATTCAAGGGCATGGCTGAGTGGTCAAAAATGCTTTCAACGAAGGTAAAAATTGCGGATGACGAAATCGAAAAACATCTAATTTCAATAGCCTACAAAAATTTACAGGATCGCGTAAAAAGTGCGGAATTCCTAAATAAATCTCTTAAAAGACTTCAGTCCTTACTTTCTCTAAATGCTCCTCCAAAGTTCATAGAAGGAATCGATATTTCACATACTCACGGGAATCTCACGGTCGCTTCGGTTGTAACTTTCGAAGACGGCAAACCAAACAAAAAATTTTACAGGAAATATAAACTCTCAAACATTTCCAAAATAGATGATTTTGAATCCATGAGACAGGTTGTCAGACGCAGATATTCAAAACATCCATTGCCGGATTTGCTGCTCATAGATGGCGGCAAAGGTCAGGTCAACGCAGTTAAAAATGCCCTTGAAGAGATGCATGTAGACGCAAAGATCGTTGGATTGGCAAAAGAGGATGAAAGGATCGTTTTCCCGGACGAAAGATCCGATTTGCACCTTAAAATGGATGACGGGGCTTTGAGAATTCTCATAGCCGTTAGAGATGAATCTCACAGATTTGCGACTTCTTATCATTACAGTTTGAGAGATAAAGAGATGATCAAATCTGAACTTGATTCGATTCGTGGCATAGGGCAAAAGAGAAAAAAAGCACTTTTGAAGAAATTCAAAAGTATTAACGGCATAAAGAAAGCACCTTTTGAAGACATTAAAAAAGTTGTGGGGGAAAAAATAGCTCAAAAATTGGTTCAAGATCTCGGGAAAATTTAAATCACAAAAGAGGTGTTTGTTTTGAAAGGAACTCTTGAAGTTGTCATCGGACCTATGTATTCTGGAAAGACCGAAGAACTTATAAGAAGGGTTATGAGGAGAAAGATAGCACGGCAAAACGGGATCATATTCAGGGTTTCTTCTGATACTCGAAATGCTGAAGAATTAGTGGTTTCAAGGGCTGGAACTCATCTTGAAGCCAAGATCGTTTCAGGAGCGCGTGACGCTCAAATGTACTTGGATGATAAACTTGATTACGTTGCTTTCGATGAGATTCAATTTTTCGAATCAGATCTCGTTGACGTGGTGAAAAAATTCATCGATGCTGGGACAGATGTGATAGTCGCCGGCCTTAACCTCGATTTCAGATCTGAGCCATTCGATAATGTCATGAAAATAGCGGCCATGGCAGATGAAATAGCACTTCTGAAGGCTGTTTGCGTCGTCTGCGGTAAAGATGCTACCCTTACTCAAAGGCTTATAATGAAAGATGGAGAATGGGTGCCCGCATCGACGAAAGATCCGATTTTCAAGGTCGAAGGTTCAGATGTCAAGGTAAGGTATGAACCAAGATGCAAAGATTGCTGGAAGGTAGGTGAATGATTTGATTTTAGTTGGGAAGCACGAAGATGTTAAGGCAGAGATAATAGACGATGGTCAAAATGCAAGAGGAGTTGAAAAACGTGTACTTATAGGTTTGAAAGAAGGTGCCCCGAATTACATCATGAGGCATTTCAAAATAAAGGCAGGTGGATTTACTCCAAACCATGCACATCCATGGGAACACGAAGTTTACATTTTGAAAGGAAATGGAATTTTAAAAACCTCAGAAGGTGAAAAACCGATAAAAGGTGGAGACTACGTTTTCGTCCCGCCCAACGAATTGCATCAATTCTGCGCTGAGGGTGGTGCCATCGAATTCATATGTGTTATCCCGAAATACGGGCAATGAAAATACAAATATGAGGAGGAAAAGCAAATGAACTCAGAAGAATTTTTCAAAAAGATTAAGGATTACGAGTATCTTGATTTGAAGATTTACGACATAAATGGAGGGTTAAGGCATGTAACCTTGCCGACGAGTTACGTCACCCCTTCCGTTTTGACGGACGGCGTGGGTTTTGATGCGTCAAACTTCGGTTACATGCATACCACTTTCAGCGATATGATAACTGTTCCTGACTTGTCAACCGTTGCGGAAGATCCATTCGCGGATGAAACGCTTTCTGTTTTATGCGATGTCATCTTGACGGACAAAACGGCCTTCAACTGGTATCCAAGAAATGTCCTTAAAAACGCCCTCAAACATGTAAAGGAACTTGAGATCGCAAACAAGATGATCGTTGGACCTGAAATGGAATTCAACATCTTCAAAAGCATAACGCATGAGGTATCGGAAAGGGCCATATACGTTAAGATAAAAAGTGATGAAACGAACTGGCCGGTGATGGATGAACCCGCAATTCCCAATGACAGAGGGTATCATGTGCTTCCGCCTTTTGATTCAACTTATGACATGAGAAACGAGATCGTTTCGATTTTGACCGAAATTGGGATGCCGATAAAGTACCACCATCATGAAGTTGGGATCTCACAGTTTGAGATAGAGTTTCAACTGCTTGACGCTTTGGAGGCTGCCGATTGGATACCCATGCTTAAATACGTTGTCAGAAATGTGGTCAACGATTACGGGTATGTTGCCAGTTTTCTTCCAAAGCCACTTCACGATCATGCCGGCAACGGTATGCACGTTCATCAATATCTTGCCAGAGGCACAAAGAATGTTTTTGATGATCCAAACGGACTTTATTCACTTTCAAAAACGGCGCTTTCTTACATAGCCGGCCTTTTAAAACATGCTCCGGCGGTCATGGCTTTCACAAACCCATCGACAAATTCCTACAAAAGGCTTGTTCCCGGTTTTGAAGCGCCGACGAAGCCTTCCTTTGCACTCGGAAATAGGGATTCAGCAATAAGAATTCCGGCCTACGTCAACGACGGAAAAGTCAGAAGAATAGAATTCAGAATGCCAGATGCAACCGCAAACCCACATTACGCAATGGCCGCGATGTTACTTGCCGGAATAGACGGGGTAAAAAACGATCTCGATCCTCAAAAAGCAGGATTTGGTCCTTTCAACGGAGAAGACGTGTCCAACGTACCGGATCTGCCGACGAGTCTTGATCAATCTCTTGACGCACTTGAAAAAGACCATGAATTCCTTTCTCCGGCCTTTACGTCAGATCTGATAGAGGCATGGATAGAAAAAAAGAGAAAAGAGATAAGGATTGTCAATTCGATACCAAATCCGATAGAGTATGAACTTTATTTTGGAATTTAAGGCGGTCAAATGACCGCCTTAAATTTTTTCTGATATCGATTTTGCTTGAAGGAAAAGCAGCAGATAATCTCGCCCGCCGGACTTGGAATCGGTACCGGACATGTTGAATCCCCCGAAAGGCTGAACACCAATGAGGGCACCCGTTATCTTTCTGTTTATGTAAAGATTTCCAACGTTGAATTCCGCTTTTGCCCTTTTTATCCTGTTTTTATCTTTCGTGTAAACACCTCCGGTTAGACCATATTCGGTTGAATTGAATATTTTAACGGCATCGTCAAAATCTTTTGCCCTTATAACCGACAAAACCGGCCCAAAAATTTCTTCTTGTGCTATTCTTGAATTAGGTCCAACCTCGGCAAAGATCGTCGGTTCTATAAAAAATCCGACATTCCCGATTCTGTTTCCTCCAAGCACCAATTTTCCTTCTTTTTTACCAATTTCTATGTATCCAGTGATCTTTTTGAAAGCCTCATCACTTGAAACCGGCCCCATCCAGTTTTCAAAATCGGAAGTGTCTCCAACTTTTATCTTTTTTGCCCTTTCAGTTATTTTTTCGATCAATTTGTCGTAGATCGCATCAACTGCTATAACTCTTGAGCAGGCAGAACATTTTTGGCCCTGATTTCCAAAAGCGCTTACCACTATGCCCTCCGCCGCAGCGTCAAGGTCGGCAGTTTCATCCACAACGATGGCATCTTTTCCACCCATTTCAAGTATGACACGCTTTATCCATTTTTGCCCTTCCTGATGTTTTGCGGCAAGTTCGTTTATTCGTAAACCCACATCTTTTGAACCTGTAAAGGCTATAAAACGCGTTCTTGGACTTTTGACAAGATAGTCTCCAATTTTCGATCCGGATCCCGGAACAAAGTTGAAAACGCCTTTAGGCAGACCTGCTTCCGAGAAGATCTCTGCGACTTTTGCGCCTATCACAGAAGCGATAGAGGCAGGCTTCAGCAGCACTGTGTTGCCCGCAACTATGGCGGCAGCGGTCATGCCGGTCAGTATGGCAACTGGAAAGTTCCACGGTGGAATGACGACACCGCTTCCTATCGGAACATATTTAACTTCATTTTTCTCTCCGTAAACCTGATAAGGTTTATACCCTTTCGAATATCTCAACGCTTCATGGGCATAATAATTCAGCGTATCTATCGCCTCGGCCACGTCTCCATCGGCTTCTATCCAGTTTTTACCGACTTCGTAGACCATCCAACTGTCAAGTTCGTATCTGCTTTCATCCATGATCTTCGCGATTTTCACAAGATACGCTGCCCTCTCGGAGGCTTTGGAGAATCTCCATTCTTTGAAAGCATTTTCTGCCGCATCGAAAGCCATATCAATTTCTTTTTCAGTGCAATTCGCAACGTATCCGACTATTTCTGACGGATTTGCCGGATTGACAGAAGTTATCTTATCACCGGTATCTATCCATTTTCCGCCTATAAACGCTTTGTAAGTTTTTCCAAATTGAGATCTTGATTTGCTCAGTGCTTCCTCCATCTTTGATTTATCCTGTGGGGATTTAAAATCAAGAATTCTCATGTTCCTGAATGCTTCGAGTTTCATCTGATCTTTCCTCCTTTAAACGACGTTATGTTCTCTTTCGATTCCGATTGTGAATCTATCCATTTTTAAATTGCTCACATCTGTTGTGATGGTCCGACCATGGATGATCATCTCTGCAACAGATTCACCGACGGCTGGTGCCAACATGAATCCGTGACCGCTAAAACCCGTTGCGTATATAAAACGGGAGATATCTTTGCTTTCATCTATTATGGGCTGGGCATCCGGAGACATATCGTAGGCGCCTGACCATTGTCTTACTATGTGAATATTTTTAAGCAGAGGAAAATCTTTTATCATTTTTTCAGACATTTCCTCTAAAAATTCGATGGTGTTTCCGAGATCTTCTCCACTTGCGGGATTGGCGTCACCCTGTCCCATCATCAAGGATCCATGATGCGTTTGCCGAACGTAATAATTGTGGTTGAAGTTTATGACAAGCGGATCGAGAAAATGATTGACTGCCTCAGTTACGAGTATCTGGTGGCGTTCTCCGTGAACCGGAATATCAACTCCGATCATCGATCCTATCTTCGGTGATTCAAAACCGGCCGCATCGACGACGGTCTGGGTGTTTATATATCCGTTGTCCGTTTGGACGCCTGTTATTTGTCCGTTTTGCACATCTATGCCCGCGACTGTCGTATGCGTCAAAAATTCTCCACCCATCTTTCTTATTGCAATCGCATACGCTATGTTGGCAAGTTGTGGATTCGCATGGCCATCGCTCTGGCACCAACTGCCCAGTTTTATGCCTTCGATGTTTATGAACGGAAATTTTTCTTTTATCTGATTTGGAGTTAATATTTCCACATCAAGGCCTTGAGATTTTTGCATTCTCACGTTTTTTTCGAAATCGTCAACTTCGGAATCGGTGTAAGCCAAAAGCAGGTAGCCACCTTGATAATATTCTATATCCATCCCAACATCCTTTTCAAATTCTTCAAAGAGTTTTACGCTTCTCATGGCGAGTTTTACGTTCATGGGTGAAGACCATTGCTGACGTATGCCACCCGCGCATCTTCCTGTTGACCCTGACGATACATAAGACTTTTCGATCACACATACGTTTTTCGTTCCCATCTTCAACAAATTGAAGGCAATCGCACTTCCCACTATGCCACCACCAATGACGACAACAGAGGCATGTTTCATCATTTTTTATCACCTCTTAGAAAAGCGGAAAATTCCACAGGCTTTACCGGTGGTCTTGATGTCCCGTGTGAAAGTTTGGATATCGGTATGCCTGTTTTTCTTGAGATTATGCCAAGGGTTATCATTTTGCAATTTTTACCTCCGCATGGCCCCATGGTGACTCTTGTGATTCTCTTTATTTCCTCAAAGTCTGTTATGCCGGAATCTATCACCTTTTCTATCTGATCGACGGTTATTTCTTCGCATCTGCAAACAAACGGGCTTTCTTTTTGAGGATAAGTCACATGTCTCACAACGTCGACAAATTCTTTTGGCAGTTCAACGTACACGATATGCGTTTTATTGGGGTTTTTGACGACTCTTTTAACAGTAAGATCGCACACGTAGTTCCCGTCTCTATCCATTCCCCACATTTTTTCGTTGGATTTGGGCAGAGGCAGAAATTCGTAAGGTATTCCAAGCGTTGCATTTGGCGATTCGTCTGATTTTTCCATGAAAATTGCAAGACCCGGACAGGCTGTCACACATACGGCACAGCCGGTGCATTTTGATAGATCGAATACAGGCGGTGTGTTTATGTTCTCGCCCACTTTTATGGCATCAAATTTACATGCCGATTCGCACGAATTACAGGGAATTTCTTCTGTGCATTCTACAACGGCATGTAATTTGCCGTTTTCTGAATTTGGTAAGGGAGAAAATTTCGGCACTTCTATTCGAGGTGTTACTATACCCATTTTTTCGAGACCCGATCTTATCTTTAACGATTTTGGTCCGCTTCTGAAAATGGCAAGTGTTTTAATTTCGTTCGAAATTTCTTTTTCCAAATCGATGTTTTTCACATCTTCGACTATCTGCATGGCGGCCAATTTACCTTCTATCATGGCAGTCGTGGCTTCCTCTATCGATGAAAGATCGCCAGCGACAAAAACGTCCGGATTCGTCGTGCGCATCCTCTCGTCACGCACAGGCACATATCCTCCGAGTTCCGGAATGTAAGCAATTTTACATTTTGCCTGCTCGGTTAGTTCTGTAATGGGCATAAGTCCGACTGAAATACATATTGTGTCGACGACAATCTCCTTTTCTGTTCCCGCGATGACGTTGAATTTATCATCGACTTCTGCTATAACGGCTCCCTGCACAGATTCGTCTCCTATTGCCTTGATTATCGTATGCTTGAGGAGAACCGGTATTCCAAGTCTTTTCGCCTTGTTGGCATGGACTTCGTATCCTCCAATTTTGTCAAGTGCTTCAACTATTGCCCTTACCTCAACGCCGGTTTGGGCCAGTTGATAAGCCAGGATAAGTCCTATATTTCCGGATCCGATTATCAAAAAACGCTTTCCCGGAAAGATGCCGTATTGGTTCATAAGGGTCTGTACTGCGCCCGCTCCATAGACTCCGGGCAAATCCGAATTGATAAATGGAAGTTGTCTTTCCATGGCCCCAGTCGCTATAATGAGTTTTTTGTATTTCACCTGATCTTCATGTCCATCTTTAACGTAGGCCACCGTGTTTTGGGGGTATATACCTATGACCGTTGAAGAAGTTAAAATATCCACGGGCTTTTTTTCAATTTTATCTATGAATTTGTTGGCAATCTCAAAACCCCTTGTTGAAGCGTAATGGGCATGATCTCCGAAAAATTTGTGGGTTTGTTTTACAAGTTGTCCGCCAAGCATGTCGTTTTCATCCAAAATCAAGGTTTTTACGTGATCTCCGAGTACATCCGCCGCCGCCATTCCGGCAGGTCCTCCACCTATCACGACGGCATCGTATTCTTTCATACGAGATCACCTTTTTCATGCTGGCGCCTGATTTGCATCCCTGCTTTGACCTTTGTCATACAGGATCGAACGTTGGGCATGCCATCTATTTCCATAAGACAGGAAGAACATTTGCCGACAGCGCAAAACAATCCTGCAGGCCTTCCGTTTATCGGTGTATACCTGAGTACTTTTATCCCAGCGGCATGCAAAGCGACAGCAACAGTTTCTCCTTCATAGGCTTCAATTTCATTGCCTTCAAAGAAGATCTTCACGCGTTTTTTTCTTGTGAAATTAAGGATAGGATGATCTAAAATCCTTCCTTCCATACGCTTCCTCCTCTTTTCTAAATATCTATATTTTAAACGTCTGATACAATTTTATCATAAGATATGTCAGTCTCGCAATTCAACCTTTAATTTTATCGACCTATTGACAAGGCAATATGAAAATGTTATACTGTTTAACGCTGCTAATCAAGTTGTTTAATTATATAGGATTTATGGTATGAGAAATTTGTTTTTTTAAGAGGACGTGTTTTGCTTTTATCAGCAGGTGCACTTGGTTTGAGCGTTTAATATTTTAAACAAACTAACATCATTAAAGAGGATTATGATGGAAATAGGTGCAAAATTAAAAAGATTGAGGCTCTCGAAAGGATTCACCCAGGAAGAACTTGCCGAGAGGGCCGACTTGACAAAAGGATTCATATCTTTGCTTGAGAGGGATAGAACTTCCCCATCCATAGTTACTCTCGAGCAAATTTTAAACGTACTTGGAGTGAGTCTTAAGCAATTTTTCGCAGAAGAAGTTCCATCGAAGGTGGTCTTTACCAAAAAGGAAAGAGTCCCGCTTTACGACGAACCTGAAGGCATAAAATCGATGCTTTTGATACCTGGCGTTGAGGACAAAAAAATAGATCCTAAGATAGTCATAATAAAGCCCGAAGGAGAAACTTTGGCGGAGAACTACCATGAAGGTGAGGAATTCGGGTACGTAATAGACGGAAATGTTGAATTGTGGCTTGATGACATACGATTTAAATTAAGAAACGGCGATTGTTTCTATTACAAGGCCGATAGGAAGCATCAGGTAAGAAATATTTCCAAATCAAAAAAAGCCATATTGTTATGGATAACTATAGATTAAAGGAGGCGCCGCATATGAAGGCTCTCGGAAGGCATCTTCTTATTGAACTTTACGGTTGTGATGTGGCTATGCTTGATGACATAGCCGGAATTGAGGAACACATGAGAACGGCTGCAAGAAAGGCAAATTCCACCGTTGTTAATTCTACTTTTCACCGATTCAACCCTTACGGTGTTAGCGGTGTTGTCGTGATAGCGGAATCGCACCTGTCTATTCACACATGGCCGGAATACGGTTATGCCGCTGTCGACATTTTCACGTGTGGCGACTCTGTAGATCCCTGGAAAGCCTTTGAGTATCTGAAAGATGTCATGAAATCTGAAAGAGAATCTGTGCTTGAACTTCAAAGAGGAGAGTACGATAAAGTCGGTATTGGAGAAATGGAAGGTGTAAAAGTTGGCTAAGGAGAATATGTCTTTCTTTTTTGAAGAAACCGTTGCGGGAGGAAATGTCGGAACGATATTTCGGGTGAGTAAAATAGATTTTTCAAAGCAGAGTGCGATCCAAAAAATAGATATCTTTTCGACTCCTGATCTGGGAAAAGTTTTGGCTATGGATGGAATGGTTCAACTTAACGAAAGATGGGAATTCACATACCATGAAATGATAGTCCATGTTCCGCTTTTCTCCCATCCTAATCCCGAGAATGTACTTGTCATAGGCGGAGGAGACGGCGGAGCGGTAAGAGAAATTTTGAAGCATAAGTCTGTGAAACGCGTTGATCTTGTTGAAATAGATCCCGAGATCATAAAGATATGCAAGGAAAATTTTCCGACAGTTGCATCGAAAATCACCAATCCAGCCGTTTCTATTTACAACGAAGACGGTAAGAATTTCGTCGCTCGGAAACATGATCAATACGACGTTATAATCGTCGATTCGACAGATCCGTACAAAGGGGCCGGCAATTCGCTTTTTACAGGTGAATTTTACGCATCATGCAGAGATGCACTCAGAGAAGATGGGATAATGTCCGTTCAGGCAGAAAATCCTGTTTACGATTCCAAAGAGATGGAAAGATGCTTTGGAGAAATAAAAAAGGCTTTTTCAATTGTTAAACCGTACGTTGCTTTTGTGCCGATGTACCCATCCGGCTTTTGGGTTTTCGCTTACGCGTCAAAAAATACGGATCCTTCATTTAAAGGAGAAGAATCCCGAATAAAAGCGCTTGACGGTACTTTAATTTATTATAACCGAAAAATTCACGATGCTGCTTTTGTAATCCCAACCTTTCTTGAAAAACTCATCGGTTGATTTCTCTTAGAACCTGAGGTATCAAATCTGCGAGGTCTCTTACAAGCATTGAGGCCTCGCTTTTGCTTTGAGAATAAATTTCTGCCGCCCTTCCATGTATGTAAGCGGACAGTCTGGCCGCATCAAAAGCGCAAAGCCCCTGTGCCATAAAGCCTGCTATCATGCCGGTTAATATGTCTCCCGTTCCGCCCTTGGCAAGGGCACTGTTGCCGGTTATGTTGAGGGTGTATTCTCCCTCAGGCCTTGCCACCACAGTTGTTGGCCCTTTCAAAAGCACATTCACATTTCTCATCTTTGAAAATTCGAGTGCATGCTTTACGGGGTCTGAGATCACTTCCGAGATATCTTTAGATGTAAGTCTCGCGAATTCTCCCAGATGGGGAGTTAAAATCATTTTTGGGTTGAACTGATATCGATCCACATCCTTTGAGATCAAATTAAGACCATCGGCATCGATGACGATAAATTTATCTTTCCATACTTCGAGGATATATTTTACGAGTGCTTCACTCTCTTCTTTTATGCCAAGGCCCGGCCCGATGGCAATGACATCCGACTTTCCCGCGATCTCGTCTATAATTTTGATGCTTTTTAAAGATATGAAATCCGTATCTGGAATCGGAATTGCTATTGCTTCCGGTAAAATTGACGTGACAACCGTGTTGAAAGGCGAAGGGGTAACAACGCTGACAAGACCGCTTCCAACCCTCAAAGCGCCGAGCGCCACCATTGACGGTGTACCCGTATAATTTGAAGAACCGGATATGATAAGCACCCTTCCGAAGGTGCCCTTGTTAGAAAATGCAGGCCTTTCGGGAAGAATCTTTTTTGCATCGTCAAAAGTCGTTACTTCTCCTTTTAATTCCATCGATTCGACGAGTTTTTCTGGAATTCCTATTTTTTCCGTTTTAACCTTTCCACAGTACAACCTTGCCGGATACAAAAGCATGCCTTTCTTCATAAAACCAAATGTTATCGTCATATTCGCTTTTACACAACTTTGGGATACATGACCCGTGTCTGTGTCCATTCCTGTCGGCAGATCGATGGAGATCGTGTACTTGGAATGATTGATGATATCTATGATTTTTGACAATTCTTTTCCGATTTGACCTTTAGAACCCGTTCCGAGAATTCCATCCACAACTATATCCGCGTTTTCCACATCTTTGGCAAGATCGTAATTTTCAGAATATTCAACGCACTCGACATCCAATTTTCTGAGGATATAAAGATTTTTCTTTGCAAGTTCGGACGACGGTTCACCGAATACAAGACAGACTTTAACCGTTGACCCCGATTCTAAAAGATATCTTGCCAGGGCAAGCGCATCGCCTCCGTTGTTACCTTTTCCTGCAAGTACAAGAATGCTTTTCCCCTCAAGATTTCCAAATTCTGCTTTGATGGCAGCGTAAGAGGAAGAGGCCGCATGTTCCATCATCAAAGCGCCGTCTATACCGTAAATTTCAGAAGTTTTAGATTCGATCTCTTTCATCTCATTGGCATTTACGATTTTCATTTGATCTCCTTTAGTTGAGTATTTCGTAAAGGTAATACTCTCTTAAAAGTTCTATGCAGAACATGTCCCTTTCATATCCATATTGCGAGATATCATTTGAGATGCTTTTTACATCGGCAGAAGTTGCTTTCCCCTGAAGATAATTTCCGTAAACTGTCGAGTAAGTTTTTAAAAGTCCGTTAAGTTTAGAATCGTACAGATTGACGAAATTTGCAAGTATGTTCATATCGTCAAAATATTTCTTCTTCTGAACATTTTCTACATTTTGAACGGTTTGCTGCGATGTCTGATTCCATGAATATTGAACGGAAATCGAAAACGAAGAACTCTGATTTTGCAGCATAGAGCCGTTAATTCCAAAAGATAAATCTGAATTTTGAGATGGTTGAGTGTATTGATAGTAGGGTGTGAAAGTTTTTGGAATGTTTGGAACGTTCAAAGCGGGAAATGAAAAATTGTCAATGTTGATGTTCAAAAGCGCATTTATCATGTTGAGATCGTAAGCATACTCGGATTTCATAAGGGCCACGTTGGTTTGATTTTGAAGAGAAGTCGATTGATCACTTTCGTAATTTATCATCGTCTTCATCTTCATGGCATCGAAAAAGTAATTTATCACATCCATCCTAAGTTTGTTTCTATCACTTATGTATTGGTATAAAAATGCAGATTGACTTCTTTGATATGAATTCGGATCGAAGATTGCGGATATTGAAATTTCACTGTTGGATGATATTCCAACGTTTAAATTAAGGTTTTTGTATATGCCAACGCTCACAACACCCGTTGCGATGTACGAAAGCGGATTTGAACCGATCGTCATTGAGCCGGCAGAACCATAAATGCCAAAAGAAGTTATTCCGGCTAAAGAAGAGATGTTGTTGACGTAGTTGATGGATGAGATGTTATCGGCCAATTTTAGGAGATCTTCTATGGTTTGTCCCGAGACAACGCTTACAGCCATAGATAAAATCGATAAAATTGTCACGATGAATAGAATTCTTTTCAATTTGAGACACCTCCGTTGGCTTTGTCCTGTGCGGACTTCGTTTTCAAAGAAAGTATCGTTTCTCTCATTTCGTCTATTTGGGCGTATAGTTTCTTTATGGTTGAATTGTATTCTTCGAACTGTTTCCTTTGATCGTCTATTATCGTTCTTATACGATCCTGACATTCTTGCTTTTCCTTCATTATTCCCGTTTGATATTCCATGTTAGACCTTACCGAGATCCCTTCCATCTCTTTTTTGTGATCCAATTGGATCCTTTCAAGATCCGATTTTAGACTTTCAACTTTACTTGAAAGGTTTTCATTTTCTCTGGTAATCTCTTCAACATGCTTTTCCATTTCTGTGATTTGCGTTTTTAAAGATGCATTTTCAACTTTTATCGCTTTGCATGATTCTATTTCTGATTCGATCGTTTTAATTTTCTCCTTGTATTCTTTTATAAGTTCAAGGTTGGTTTCATCTTTTTCGGTTAGATCTTTCAAATTTTTCTTGAGCGTGTTTTTTTCATTCTCACTTTCTTCGAAAGCGGATTTAATCTTTGAAAGTTCGTCTGAAAGACCTTTGTGCTTTTCGGTCATGTTTTGAAGCAGTTTGTCTTTTTCTTCAATTTCTTTTTTGCATTCTGAATTTATACTTTCTACTTCAAGTTTAGAATCTTCTATCAAGCCCGAATAAAGAGCCTTTATCCTTGAAAGATGACCTTCAAGTTCGGAAAATTCTTTGACACGATCTTCGTGACCGGCGTTTTGCGCTTCATAACTTTCTATGAGTTTAGAAAAAAATTCTTTTCCGGTAACTCCAGAGTTTTTTATCGCATTCATGATCCGATCTTTTAACTCCTCATCAATTTTAACCGAGTAAGTTGTATCTGCCATTAGGCACCTCCGTTGGCTTATGTTGAATTACAATCTTTAGTATACCAAATTATTGTAAAGTTTAAAAGGTATATATAGGTAAACTTACAAATTAACGGACTTATACCTTTCATTCATTTCTTCACGTTCTATTCCGATGTATCTAAGCGTTATTTTAGGACTCGAGTGGTTGAGCATTTTTTGGAGCATCGCTATATCCGTTCCGTTTTTGTATTGATGGTACCCAAATGTTTTTCTAAGTGTATGAGTTCCGACATTTTCCTTTATTCCTGCACTTTTGCAATATTTGTTTATCATTTGCCATGCGGCAATCCTGCTTATTGGTTTTAAACCGCCATTTTTCTTTCTGCTTGGAAAAATCCAGTCTTCCATTTCGAAAGACTGCATCTTTTTGATGTAAGCCTTTATGCTGTCGATGACTGCATCGTTGAGCGGAAATTTTTTTGTCTTCCCTGTTTTTTTCTCCTTTACAAGCACTTCTTCTCTTATCTTGCCATTTTCATAAAGTACGTCTTCCCATTTCAATTTAAGAATATCAGATATCCTCAGGCCTGCGTTTATGCCTAACGTGAATATCAGAAGATCTCTGAAATCACCGTGATCGACCATCAAATTTTTCACATCTCTTATTTTTTCCACGTCTTTTATTGGGCTTACCTCACGCATTTTCAACATCCCCAAGGGCATTTTTCAATTTTTCAAGTCCTGTCAAAAGCAACTCGCGTGGCATGGCGATGTTCATCCTCTGAAAACCACTTCCTCCGATACCAAACAAATTTCCATCGTCAAGTGCGAGATGCGCTTTTTTGATGATAAGGCTCGAGAGATTTTCATCCGAAAGCCCGAATCTCCTGAAATCAAGCCATGCAAGATAAGTGCCTTCAGGTTTTACAAGATCAACCTTTGGCATTTCTCTATCGAGAAATGATTCCAAAAATTTCAAATTTCCCGTAAGATATTCAAGCAAAGCGTCAAACCATTCATCACCGTACGTGTAAGCAGCCTGAGTGGCAACGATGGAAAATATGTTCGATGTCTCAACGTCAAGATTTTCAAGCGTTACTTCAAACTCATCCCTTAGCCTTTTATCTGGTATCACAACTATCGAAGAAGGTATACCTGCAAGGTTAAAAGTTTTGTTTGGTGCCAGAAATGTCACCGTATTTGCCTTTGAGGCAAAAGACAAAACGGAAGTGTGCTTGTTTGGTTCATAAACAAAATCAGAATGAATTTCGTCCGAGGCGAGGATGAGATCGTTTTTATCGCATATATTCAAAAGTTCTCCAATCTCCTGACGATTCCAAACTCTTCCGACAGGATTGTGAGGGTTACAAAGAATTACCATCTTTGTTCTGTTTGTTATCTTTTTCCTTAAATCTTCAAAATCCATTGAATATCTTTTGTTTTCAAATTTAAGCGGATTGTTGACAATAATCCTTCCGTTGTTTTTTATGATTCTGAAGAATGGATAGTAAACCGGCGGTTGAACTATGATTTCATCGCCTGGCTTTGTATAGGCAAGTACCGCTATCGTCAAAGCAGATACAACACCGGCACCGTCGACAATCCATTCTCTTTTTATATCAAGATCATGTCTTCTCGCCATCCAGCCGATTATCGAATTGTAAAAGTTCTCCGGCCTGAAGGTATACCCAAAAATTCCTTGCTCTGCTCGCGTTTTTATTGCGTCAATGATCTCTTGAGGGACTTTGAAGTCCATATCCGCTACCCACATCGGAAAGAGTCCTTCTCTTCTGAACATCTTCGTCATTCCTTCCCATTTTACCGAATTTGTGCCATGTCTGTCGATTATTTCATCAAAATTGTAGTGTTTGCGCTCCATTTTTTATCCTCCATGGTTGTTATTTAGAGTTTTGAATTTAACAAAAGGAGATTATGTTAAATTCGATTTTAAAAAAATTATAGCACGAAATCAAACAAAACCAACATGACGTTTTTTGCCCTTAGTTTATAATGGTTTATCTGGTATACTACTTATTTTAAAAGGTAAACCATAATTTTTAATATTCAAATAAGTATACAACACTTATAAATCAGTATGAGGTATTTCAAAAATTTTTCATGGCATTATCACCCTCGACCTGATTGTGGGAGTTGAAGCGCTTTCTAACTGTCATTCCCGAGTAATCAGGAATCGCCTTTATGTGATTAAATTCTGTTATAATTAAAGGAAAGAAGATGATTTCAATCTTATCGATTTATTACGATTTATTACGATATCTAAGAAATTTTGCAGCACTTAACTTTTGAAGAAATCATAAGAAGTTAAAACTTTCCTTCGACAACATTCAAAAGAATATTTAAAAATTGTCGAATCGCTGTGATTATAGTTCCGTCTGTCCCATCATGTGCTGATCTGTTTTTTCACGGTTCTGGTATAATAATCAAGATAATTTACCTGTATTCCATTCGCAATTTTCTATTCTGTTGATTATCGATTGTAGATTTATTATACATTGTGCATTTTTTAAATTGTTCATTTTCCATTCTTTTAATTTTCCATTGTCAATTTTCAATTCTTTTTACATTGTTCATTGTACATTATCAATTTTCCATTCTAATGTTGGGAGGATATTTCATGTCTCACACGAGTGATTTAATCAACGAAGCACTGTCCAAAGTTTATGAATATATTGAAAGAGAAAATGAAAAAGGAATGGCTAATTATAAGCTATTTACCAATAGCAAAATCAACAAACTCAAGTCAAGTATAAATAAAAGTTTAGAAAAATTTGATATCCATATAGTAAGGCATTGGAGTGAATTTAAAAATTCCAATTATTCTTACTTTGGCAAGAGAAGTTGTACGGAATTTTACAATCTCGCAGTTAAATATCCTGAGTCTTTTGATCAATTCTACGATATGTTAGAAGATGAAAATTCAAAGCAAGAATACGACTGGTTTGTCAAATACAGAGTCGCTTATGCGTTTTTAGAAGAAAACGCCGCTTACGAATTGTTTACTCCTCGTATAACAAAAGAACAATCTGAAAAATTATCAAAATCGATCAAATTCAAAGATTTTTACGCTGAAATAGACGGATTTAAAATAAAAATAGATAACCAGTTTCTCATCGCTGAAACATTTCTCATAGAGCAATACAGAATACCAAATACAGTTGAGCCGTCAAATGGAGATGTCGTTTTAGATGTAGGGGCTTACGTCGGCGATACCTCATTTTGGTTTAGAAAATATGTTGGTGAAAATGGAAAAGTTTACGCGTTTGAGCCTTCAAGTTATAACTTTAAAATTCTTGAAGAAAATGTAAAACAGAATAAAGTTAAAAATATCTTTCCACGAAAGATGGCATTAAGCGATAAAGAGACTATCCTCTCGTTAAAAGGTGCAGGCGTAGGTGGAGCATTGTCTTTGACGGGAGATGAAAAGGTAAAGGTTACCACAATAGACAAATTTGTGGAAGATCAAAAGATAGATTGTGTTGATTTTATAAAGATGGACATAGAAGGTGCAGAACTTGGCGCATTGAAAGGCGGAGAAAATACGATAAAAAAGTTCAAGCCCAAACTTGCGATCTGTGTTTATCACAAAGGAGAAGATCTTATCACGATACCGAATTACATAAAGTCTGTTAATAAGGATTACAAATTTATTTAAGACATAACACTGAAGATTGGGGAGAGACAGTTTTGTATGCAAAGTAATGATATCGGTG